>JAFPZV010000084.1 GCA_017417085.1 Deltaproteobacteria bacterium
TGCGGCGGAATTCCTTTGGCGTATCCTTGCCAAGGCTTCGCAGTCCAATAATGGCTATGGCCAAAAGCAGCGCAAACAACAGAAAGGTATTACGGGTGGACATGGTTAGAGCTCTTCGTCTTCGACGATTTCGCCGATAAGATCATAGTCGGAGGAATCGGTAATGCGCAGCGGCACAATATCGCCCACGACGGCCTGGCCAGCGGTGATGTACACCTGACCGTCCACGTCCGGCGCCTGGCGGGCGCAGCGCCCCCGCAGCAGCAGGTCGGTTTCCTCGTTGACGCCCTCAACGAGCACAGGTTCCACTTTGCCAATCAGGGCGCGGTTTTTCCGGAAGGAAATTCTCTTTTGGGCCTTCATCAGCCGATCGAGGCGCAGCTTGCTGATGCGCGCCGGAACCTGATCCGGAAATTCGGCCGCGGGCGTCCCTTCCTCGCGCGAATAGCGGAAGACGCCGATGCGATCAAACCAGCCTTCCTGCACAAAATCGAGCAGGCGCGCGAACTGGGCGTCGGTTTCTCCCGGGAATCCCGCAATCAGGGAGGTGCGCAGCGTGACATCGGGAATCCGCGCGCGCAGTTTTTCAAGCAGGGCGCGGATTCCGGCGGAATCCGTATGGCGGTTCATGCGTTCAAGAATTTCATCGTCAATATGCTGAATGGGGATATCCAGATATTTGCAGATCTTTTCTTCTCCCGCCACCAGGTCGATCAGTTCATCGTCAATGCCCGCGGGATGGGCGTAGAGCACGCGCAGCCAGCCCAGATCGTCAATGCGCACCAGTTCCCTGAGCAGCGCGCCCAGTTCGCGTTTTCCGCGATCCAGGCCAAACGCGGTGACATCCTGGGCGACCAGGTTGATTTCCCGCACGCCGGAAGCCACCAGCTGGCGGGTTTCCTCCACCACCGAGGCAATTTCACGTGAACGCAGAGGTCCCCGCAGGGAGGGGATGACGCAGTAGGCGCAGTGATTGTCGCAGCCTTCGGAAATTTTTACGTAGGCGGAAAAAAAGGGCGAGGAACGGGTGCGCGGCGTGGTGTGATCGTAGAGATAGGAAGTTTTGTTCACCGCCACCGTCCGCTGTTCAAGCGCCTGTTCCAGCAGTTCGGCAACATGGGGAATTTCGCCGATGCCGAACAGCAGATCCACCTCCGGCAGTTCCCTCATCAGCGTTTCGCTGTAGCGCTGCGGCAAACAGCCGCAAACCGCCAGCAGGCGGCAGGAACCCCTGGTTTTGTATTCCGCCGCATCCAGAATCGCGTCGACCGATTCTTCCTTGGCCTCTTCGACAAAGGCGCAGGTGTTGATCAGGATGATGTCCGCCTGCGCTTCGTCGGTGACGATGGCATAGCGATCCTTCGGCAGGTGCCCCAGCATGACCTCGGAATCGACCAGGTTTTTGGCACATCCCAGGCTTATCATGTAGATGTTCAGCTGTTTCACAGTTGTTTTTCCGCTCCCGCTCAAGTGGTCCTTAATGGTTTTAAAAGTTGGTCTGAAACTGTTCCGGCGTAAGGATTTCCGTGCCTGCCGGCGGTTTGAACCGGAAATCCGCCGCCTTGACGCCGCCGTTGATGACCGGATTGTAAAAGTGGATGAAATTGCGATCCCCGTTGACATTGGTGAGCAAAATCGTTTTCAGGGGAAAGACGGGAGACGCCGAGGCGACGGCGGAGCGCGGCACCACCACCACCAGGGAGGCCATCAACGCCGTCTGGTATTTGGGCAGCAGGAGCAGGCGGTAATCGCCGTCCTGATCTTTTCGCACATCGGCCCAGCGGATGGTGAACACCTGCTCCAGCGTGCCGATATGGGTGAGGAAGAGCAGCGGATTGTCACCCTTTTCCGTCAGTGCCTCGCGGGATTCCGAACGGATCGCCTGCCGGTTTTCCGGGATATGCAGCCACACCGTGCGGCCGTCCGAAACGATCCGCTGCTGATGCGGCACGGTATATTCCCAGTTGAACAGCGGTGAAACCAGTTTGGTTTCGCTTGCCGGCAGGAACTTGAACATCGTTTGCCCCCGCGCTTCCTGACGCTGCCCCAGCGAAGCAATCTCCGATTCCTGAATGAAGTTGGCGCGGAAGGTGCTGATCGCCGGAAGACCTTTTCCGGCCGGTTTGAAGGCGCGCTCCAGGGCTGCAACAACCCTCTGGAGCGACTCAGTTTCCGCGTTTGCGGAGGGTGCCGCTATCATTACCAGCACCGTCAAAAGAAGAACTAGCAATCCTGATGCCTTACGATGAAAGATCATGAGAAAGAACTCCTTCCCCAAAAAATTATCCGGCAAAGTGATCAAAGCCCTTGCGCGCCGGGCGGTATTCCTCTCCATTGGCGCTTCTGACCGTCAGGATGCCGGATCCTGAAGAGATGACGCCGATTCGGCTCAAGGCAAGGCCGCTTTTCTGTGCAACTTCCGGAATCAGGTGCTCCCGTTCGGGAGGCACGGTGAAGAGCAGTTCGTAATCCTCGCCGCCGCCCAGCGCCAGCCGCAGCAGTTTCCGGTCGGTCTGCAGGAGCGCGCGGAACGGCTCCGACAGGGGAAGCGCCTCCTCGTCCACCAGCGCGTCCACCGAACCCGAACGTTCCAGAATATGTCCCAGATCCGAGACCGGTCCGTCGGAAACATCGATCATGGCGGAAGGAATGCCGGCGGCGCTTAAAAGCGGTCCCAGGCGGGTGCGCGCCTGCGGGTTGATGTGCCGCTCCAGCAGGAAGGGAGCCACCGGTTTGCCCTCCTGCAGGAGGTGCAGGGCCAGGGCGCTGTCTCCCAGCGTGCCGGATACATAGATGGCGTCACCGGGGCGGGCACCGTCGCGCGGCACAAAACGTCCTTTGGGCACGCTGCCCTCAACGGTCACGGAAATGGCTATCGGTCCCGAGGAAGAGCAGGTGTCTCCGCCCACCAGTGTGGTCTGATAGAAGCGGCAGGCATCCAGAAAACCGGCGACAAAGGCATCCAGCTGTTCCAGCGGCAGGGTGCCGGGAAAGGCCAGCCCCAAATACAGATGATGGGGCGTTCCGCCCATGGCGGCGACATCACTGACATTGACCGAAACGCTTTTGCGTCCCAAATTGGCAAAGTCGGTCCATTCCCGACGAAAGTGGATGTCTTCGACAAGCATGTCGGTGGTGGTCAGCAGCAGGTGATCCGGCGGCAGTTCCAGCACCGCGCAGTCATCGCCAATGCCGCGCACCACTCCGGCCGTCTCCGCCGAACGGGCAACGCCGGCACGGATGCGATCAATGAATCCGAATTCTCCCAGTTCCGCCATTTTCATTTTTTCTACTCCTCCAACAGTATTTGGGCAAAAACTTCATCGACGCTTTCCACTTCGCGCAGGATCAGCTTCTTGGTCAGATTGACAGGTAACTCGGCAAGATCCTTGTGGTTTTTGCGCGGGATGAGCACTGTGGCGATCTTGGCCCGTACCGCCGCAAGCAGCTTTTCCTTGAGGCCGCCGATGGGCAGTACCTTGCCGCGCAGGCTGATTTCGCCGGTCATGGCCATGTCGCCGCGCGCCTTCCGGCCGGTAAAGGCCGAGGCGATGGCGGAGGCGATGGTGATGCCGGCGCTGGGGCCGTCCTTGGGAATGGCTCCGGCCGGGACATGCACATGCACATCCTTTTGCGTGAACAGCTCCGGATCGATGTGAAGCTCCTCGGCATGGGCGCGCACGTAGGAAAAGGCCGTCTGGGCACTTTCCTTCATGACGTCGCCCAGATGGCCCGTCAGATTGATCTGGCCCTTGCCCTCCATGATCTCGACTTCAATGTACAGCACGTCACCGCCTACCCTTGTCCAGGCCAGACCGGTGCAGACGCCCACTTCGTCGTTGCGGCGCTCCTCTTCCGGCTGGAAACGCGGAGGTCCCAAAAATTTTTTCAATGATTCCGGAGAAATGACTTTTGGAGGTTTACGCTCTTCGGCGATCTTCCGTGCCACCTTGCGGCAGATGCGCCCGATTTCGCGTTCCATGTTGCGCAAACCCGCCTCCGCGGTGTAGGCGGAGATCAGTTTGCCAATGGTTGCCTCCGAGAATTGCAGGGATTTTTTCTCCAGGCCGTTGGCCTCCAGCTGCCGGGGAATCAGAAAACGCCTGGCAATGGCGATCTTTTCTTCGGACGTATAACCGGAAAGCCGGATAATTTCCAGGCGATCTTTCAGCGCGGAAGGAATGGGATCCTCCAGGTTGGCGGTCACGATGAACAACACCTTGGAAAAGTCGAAGGGAAGATTGATGTAGTGATCGGAAAAGGCGTTGTTCTGTTCCGGATCCAGCAGTTCCAGCAGGGCGGCCGAGGGATCGCCGCGAAAATCCTTGGTGAGCTTGTCTATTTCGTCCAGCATAAAAACCGGATTGTTGGTGCCGCACTGCTTGATGCCCTGAATGATTCGTCCGGGCAAGGCACCGAGATAGGTGCGGCGGTGTCCACGGATCTCCGCCTCGTCATGGATGCCCCCCAGGGAAACCCGGAAAAATTTGCGGTCAAGGGCCCGGGCAATGGATTTGCCCAGGCTGGTTTTTCCCACGCCCGGCGGTCCGATGAAGCAGAGAACCGGGCCTTTCGGTTCCTTGGTCAGTTTGCGCACGGCGAGGAATTCCAGGATGCGTTCCTTGATCTTGTCCAGTCCGTAGTGATCCTCGTTCAGAACCTTGGCCGCCTTTTTCAAGTCCAGGTTGTCCTCGGTGGAACGGTTCCACGGCAGGCTCACCAGCCAGTCCAGGTAGGTATAGACGATGCTGTATTCCGCCGTTTCGGCGTGCATCATCTCCATGCGGCGCAGCTGCTTTTCCGCTTCGGCCTGCACCTTCTCCGGCATGCCCGCTTCCTGGATCTGAGTGCGGAAATTTTCTATATCCTCGTTTTTGGAGTTTTTCTCGCCCAACTCGGCCTGCAGGGCGCGCATCTGCTCACGAATAAAGTAGTCGCGCTGATGGCGGTTCATCTCTTCCTGTGCCTGATCCTGAATGCGCTTTTGCAAACGGAGCTTTTCGGTCTCCGCAACCAGAATGCTGTGCAGTTCCCGTAAGCGTTCCAGCGGATCGACGACTTCCAGCAGTTTCTGCAGGGATTCCGGCGGCAGACCGGAACCGTTGGCGATGAGATCCGAGAGGGCTCCCGGCTCCTGGACATTTTTGAGCACCGAGGTCATTTCGGGAGGAAGTTTGCGTCCAAGAGAGGGCAGTTCTTCCACCAGAATTTGTATGACATTGACCAGCGCCTGTTCCTCTTCGGTCAGCGGCCTGGGTTCTGTTTCCGGCAGGTATTCTATTCGCACTGTCCGGTACGGCATGTCACCGGTCTGCTCGGTAATCCGTCCCTTATGAAGCCCCTGCACCATGATCTTCTGCCGTCCGTCGGTTATGTTGAAACTGCGCAGGATCTGCACCACTGTGCCGATCTCGTACACATTTTCGTTGTCCGTTTCATTTTCGGGCGGTTTCAGAGCGGACACAAACAGCAGGCGTTCGGCATCCAGCGCCGCCTTGATCGCGGCCTGCCCCTTGCTGCTGCTGACATACAGCGGCAGAATCATGTGCGGGAAAACCACGACATCCTGAAGAGGAAGCAGGGGAAACACGGTGGAATCGGAAGGTGCGGATGATATGGACATTTTGTATAATTTTTCTCCATAGGTATGGACGCATGACGCCCTACGCGTCTGTCTGGAACACATGCGATTTTCGCGCCAATGCAGGAGGACTGCATGTGAACCGGCAAGCTAAGGTTTGAAATATACACTGTTTTGTTGGGAAAATCCAGCCAGCGCCATAGGTGTAATCAGGAGTGGAACGGTGATGATTGTTTCACGTGGAACGTTGCGGGAAATGGTCTGCTGCGTTTCCCGTACAGATTCTGTTGGCGCATTTTTTCTCATGCCCCCCTCCCTGTCCGTTTTTAGGGGAAGCACATCTCTTTACAGCGGGATGATTCTCTGGCATTGATCGAGGGTTACAGGTTTGCTGGGCATTGTTTGTTCCCATGAGGAGTCCCCTATGAAATACCCTGTCGGCATTCAGAACTTTGAGAAAATCCGCAAAGAAGATTATGTGTATGTGGATAAGACCGCTCTGATATGGCAACTTGTCAATTCGGGCTGCTACTACTTCCTGAGCCGTCCCCGACGCTTTGGCAAGTCGCTGCTGCTGTCCACCATTGCAGCCTGGTTTCAGGGGAAAAAAGAGTTATTTGACGGACTGGCCATTATGGAGCAGGCCAGCGAATATCCGGAGGCGCATCCGGTACTGCGCTTGGATTTGGGCGGACAGGAGTATACGGATGATCAGTCCTTGAGGGCGGTGCTGGACGCCAGGCTGAACGATTGGGAAGCACTGTACGGCAAACGTGAGGATGAAATCGGGGCCGCCCTGCGTTTTGGGGGCATTATCCGGCGTGCCTGCGAACAAACCGGCCGCCAGGTGGTCATCCTGATCGACGAGTACGACAAGCCGCTTCTGGAAACCATCGGCAACGAGCCGCTGCGCGAGGCGTATCGTTCCACGCTGCGGGGTGTGTACGGCAATCTGAAAGTTTACGACGCTTACATCAAGTTCGCCATGCTCACCGGCGTAACCAAATTCAGCAAGCTCAGCATTTTCAGTGATCTGAACAATCTGGACGACATTTCCATGGTTCCCCGTTATGCCACGCTGTGCGGCATAACGGAGCAGGAACTGGAAACGTACTTTGCCCCTGGCATTGAGGAACTGGCGCAATGCAGTGGAATTTCCCTTGCCGAGGCCAGAAAACAGCTGAAACGCCGCTATGACGGCTACCTGTTCGAGGAACATGCGGAGAGGGTCTACAATCCTTTCAGTTTGCTCAGCGCCCTCAACAACAGGAAGTTTATGGATTACTGGTTTGGAACCGGCACGCCGACCTTTCTGGTGAAGCTGATGGTTCGGGAAAATGTGATCCTGGAGAATCTGAACGACGTTCCCGTAAGGTCTTCCAAACTCAATACGCTGGACAGTCTGGCAGGCAATCCCCTGCCCATTCTCTACCAAAGCGGCTACCTCACCATCGACCACATTGACGATCTGGACTATTACTACCTGCGTTTTCCCAATGAAGAAGTGGAACGCGCCTTTCTGCAGGAATTGCTGCCACGTTATACTGGCAGGAACGACAGCGAGGCGTTGCTGAGCTATCTGGTCCGGGCCATCCGCATGGGAGAACCCGAATCGTTTTTGCGCCAGCTGGAAGCCCTGCTGGCGGATATTCCATATGAACACAGCCCGCTAGAGGCCTATTTCCGCAACCTGTTGTTCATCATCTTCCGGTTGGTGGGCTTTTTCTGTGAGGTGGAACATCCGGTGGCAGGCGGACGTTCCGATGTGGTCATCAAGACGGACAAATACATCTACGTACTTGAACTGAAGGTGGATCAATCGGTAGCGGCGGCTTTGCAGCAAATTGAAGAGAAAGGCTACACCGTGCCCTATGTGGCCGATCCCCGCAAGCTGTTCAAACTGGGTGTGAACTTCAGCACGAAGACCAAGCGGATTGACGGGTGGAAGGTTGTCGAAACGTAATTTCCAGCGTGGGAGTGATAAGAGGTGAGGTGATCCCATTTGTTAAACACTTATTAGCCTATTTACTTGATCACGGCGGTCGAGGACTCGCCCGGAACGGGCGTGTCGGAGAGCGCCATTCTTCAGGATGCTTTCTTCATTCCGCGTTCGTATTTCATGTCAGGCGTTATCCTGCCAATTGTTTAACA
>JAFPZV010000085.1 GCA_017417085.1 Deltaproteobacteria bacterium
AGATGCGAAGCCTGAGCGCCATGACCAGCAGCATAGCCCCGTTCACCCACCGTAAAGAGATGCTCCAGCACGGTCTCTTTTCTTTCCGTCACAAAGCGCTGAAACCGGGAAATCTGCGCCGAATCGATGCCCAAACCAACCACCGCCATCAGCCCAACTCCTCCCGAATGGCTCCGGCAATTTGTTCGGCAAGGTCTGCTATTTGCTGCTTGTTTTCGCCTTCCAGCATCACCCGCACAAGCGGTTCCGTACCGGAATAGCGAATTACTGTCCGGCCTTTGCCATTTAATACCGCCTCGACATCTTTTATGGCTTGGGCGATACGTGGCACGCTGGCAATGTCACGGCGTTCCCTGACACGTACGTTGAGCAGCACCTGCGGCAGTGAAATCATGACCTTGGCCAGTTCGGAGAGAGGCTTCCGTTCCCTTTGTATGATACTCAGCACCTGCAAAGCGGAGATCAGACCATCACCGGTAGTGTTGTGATCGAGAAAAATCATGTGGCCGGACTGCTCACCACCCAAGTTGTACCCTTCCTGACGCATCATCTCCACCACATAACGATCTCCAACCGCGGAACGCACCAGCTTGCCGCCCAACTCGCGAAGCGCCAGTTCCAGCCCCATGTTACTCATTACCGTAGCCACCACGGTATCCTTCACCAGGCGTCGTTCGCGAAGCATTTGACGACCGCAGATGGCCATAAGTTTGTCACCATTCACCACCTCGCCGAACTCATCGACAAAGATCACCCGATCCGCATCGCCATCCAGAGCCAGCCCCAGATCGGCGTGTTTTTCCACCACCGCAGCCGCCAATGCTTCAGGATGTAGTGACCCCACTCCGGCGTTGATGTTGACGCCATCCGGGTTTGCGCCGATCGTTATCACCTCTGCGCCCAATTCGGAAAAAACCGCCGGCGCTACCCGATAGGCTGCTCCGTTGGCGCAATCCACCACAATTTTCAAACCATTGAGATCCAGATCGCGGGGAAACGAGCTTTTGGCAAAAACGATATAGCGTCCCTGCGCATCATCAATTCGGAAAGCCTTGCCCACCTCTTCTGCAGTGGAACGCAGCGAATCAATTTTGGCGGAAACTGCCAGCTCCTCAATTCGGTTTTCCACTTCGTCCGGCAACTTGAAACCTTCGGGCCCAAAAAACTTGATGCCATTATCCTCAAAAGGATTGTGTGAGGCCGAGATAACCACTCCGGCATCCGCTCTCATCGACGTGGTGATAAAAGCTATTCCCGGTGTTGGCAGGGGCCCCACCAGCAAAACATCGCAGCCCATGGAGCAGATGCCGGCTACCAGGGCATTTTCGATCATATAACCGGAAATTCGGGTATCCTTGCCAATGACAATGCGACTGCGGCGATTGCCATTCCTGAAGACATAGGCCGCTGCTCTTCCCAAACGCAGCACATTTTCGACGCTCAAAAAGCCGACGTTGGCAATACCCCGCACTCCATCTGTACCAAACATTTTCTCAGCCATAACCTTCTTTTCCTTTTTGGACACGCCCGTTTCCCCCTGTTCCCCCAAGACTCAAGCTCCTCAGTCTAGGGGGCAACCGGTTCTTTCGTCTCCGGAGCAACATC
>JAFPZV010000086.1 GCA_017417085.1 Deltaproteobacteria bacterium
CAGACCACGGATACCACCGCTGTACGCAAACTGCTTGCGCTCTGGCTTGACCCGGGCAAACCGTAAAAAAATCCTTTTGCATCAAAACATTCGCACCATTTGGGTTCCCCGCCGGATCAATTGACAAAAAACGTCGGATGGCCCAAACTTGGTCCATTACGCACGCGAACAGCCCCCAACCGGGCAAAAGTTTCCGCCCATCTGCCAGGAAAAGCCATGGCCGAAGAAGAACAGACCGAAGCACAGACCGAGTCCCAAGAGGAAAAGCAACGCTCACCGCACCGGCGTGAAACGGTAATCACCGTTGTGATTATCAGTGTGGTGCTGCTGTTTTTCTTCTTTCAAAACCAGATGTTCAAGGGGACCGCCGGCCTTCCCGTCTCCAACACCATCGTCATTCTGGCCATCGTCGATCTGAATATCCTGCTGATCCTGCTGGTACTGTTTCTCATCTGCCGCAATCTGTTCAGACTCTTTGTGGAACGCCGAGGCGGCACCCAGACGCGATTGCGCTCCCGTCTGGTCATGTCGTTCGTCTCGCTGTCCCTACTGCCGACCCTGCTGCTCTTCTTTGCCGCGGCGGCCTTCATTACCAATTCCATTGAAAACTGGTTCAACACCCAGATAGAAACCTCGCTGAGCGAGTCGCTGGAGGTAGCGCAAACCTACTACAAGAACTCGGCAAGCAACGCGCTCTACTATGCCGAGCAGATTGCCCGCACCATCACGACAAACAAGCTGCTCAACCAGGAAAATATCTCCAAGCTCAACACGTTGATCAAACGCAAGCAGACCGAATACAACCTAAGCGCGGTGGAGGTTTTTTCCACCAGCTACGAGGAGCTCTCCCACGCGGCCAATCCCCAGATCCCCATGACAGCACTGACCGAAACCGATCACGAAAGTATCCGGGAAGGCCTTTTGGGCAACCGTTTTACCCGAATTTCTGCCGCCGAAAAAGCGGATCTCATTCGCGGAATCGTCCCCATTTACTCCAGCTGGAATTCGAAAAAAGTCGAAGGAGTGATTGTTGTCAATTACTATATCCCCTCGTCGCTCATCAACAAGATCCAGAAGATCTCCCACTCCTTCGACCAATACCGGGAAACCAAGCTTATCAAAGAAAAAATCAAGCTGGGCTATATCATCATCCTGTTGCTGATCACGCTGCTTATCATCTTTCTGGCAACATGGGTCGGTCTGTTGCTGGCCAAGCAGATAACCGGTCCAATCCAGGCTCTGGCCCTTGCCACCGACGAAGTGGCCAATGGCAATCTGGACATTAGCATCGAAAAAACCTCACAGGATGAAATCGGCAAACTGATAGACGCCTTCAACCAGATGACTTCCGACCTGCGCCGTGGCCAGATAGCCATCAGCAATGCCTATCAGGAATTGCAGGCCGCCAACACCGAAAGCGAACAGCGCCGGCGCTATATGGAAGTCGTACTCCGCAACGTTACCGCAGGCGTTGTTTCCGTCGACACCCAGGGAAGATTTACCACCATCAACAAGGCCGCCGAAGATCTGCTGCACATCAACGGCAACGAGATTATCGGCAAAACGTACCTGAAAGTCATGAACGAGCAAAGCCTGGCCATTGTCCGGGAGTTCGTTTGTGATCTGGCGGCATCCGGACGCGATTCCATCCAGAAACAGATAGTTGCTTCGGTGGGTGACAACAGCCTCACTCTGCTCATCTGCCTCACCACGCTGCGGGACGAAACCGGCGCCTCCCTGGGCACCGTGGTTGTGTTTGACGATCTGACACAGCTCATCAAGGCGCAGAGAATGGCGGCCTGGCGGGAAGTGGCGCGCCGTATCGCACATGAGATCAAGAATCCTCTGACGCCCATCAAACTGTCGGCCCAGCGCCTGCGCCGCCGCTATCTGGATCGTTTCAGCGCGGAGGAGACCGTTTTCGACGAATGCACCAACATGATCATCCAGCAGGTAGACGAGATGAAAATTCTGGTGGACGAATTTTCCCGTTTTGCCCGCCTGCCCACCAGCCATCCGCTGCCCGACGATCTCAACCAGATAGTTTCGGAGACGATGGTGCTCTACCAGGAAGGGCACCGTGAAATTCGTTTCAGCTTCCAGCCGGATCCCGACATCCCCATATTCGACATCGACCACGAACAGATGAAACGGGCCATCGGCAATCTTCTGGCCAACGCGGTGGATGCGGTAGCCGGAATAGACGGAGAAATTAAAGTTGAAACCAACTTTATTTCCGCATTACAAATTGCTAATGTTATAGTTTCCGACAATGGCTGCGGTATTTCCTACGAGGACAAATCGCGTTTGTTTGAGCCCTATTTTTCCACGAAAAAATCAGGCACCGGCCTGGGGCTGGTCATCACTTCGACAATCATCGCGGATCACAACGGTTATGTCCGGGTACGCAACAACGAGCCGAAAGGCACCTGCTTCATTGTAGAGCTCCCGGTGAGCAACCGTTCGGCGGCCATGTCGTTTCATACCGAAACAACGGAGAACCTATGAAAACCATTTTGATAGTCGATGATGAAGAAAGCATTCGGCAGAGCCTTTCCGGAATTCTGCAGGACGAAAACTTCCATACGCTCTGCGCGCAAGACGGCGAAGAATGCCTCAACATCATCAAGGAAGAAACACCGGATCTGATCCTCCTGGATATCTGGATGAACGGCATCGACGGCATTGAAACCCTGAAAAAGATCAAGGAGTTCAATCCGGATCAGACGGTTATCATGATGAGCGGGCACGGTACCATCGCCTCGGCGGTGCAATCGACCAAACTTGGCGCCTACGACTTTATCGAAAAGCCCCTCTCCATCGAAAAGCTGCTCCTGACCATCCACAACGCCTTGAAAGTGCATCATCTGGTGGAAGAAAACCGGGAGCTGAAATCCAAAATCGAGGACGATTATCAGATAGTCGGCAACAGCGCGGTTATTCGCGAACTGAAGCAGCAGATCCGGCTTGCGGCCCCGACATCGGGCTGGGTGCTGATCACCGGTGAAAATGGGACCGGCAAGGAGCTGGTGGCCCGTGCCATCCACAACAACTCCACGCGCCGCGACAAGGCCTTCGTGGAAGTCAACTGCGCGGCAATTCCCGAAGAGCTTATCGAGTCCACCCTGTTCGGGCATGAAAAAGGCGCTTTTACCGGAGCGACCGCCTCGCACAAGGGCAAATTTGACCAGGCCCACGAAGGAACACTGTTTCTGGACGAAATCGGCGACATGTCGCCCAAAACCCAGGCCAAGGTACTGCGCATTCTGGAAGAGCACAGCTTCGAACGGGTTGGGGGCAATAAAACCATCACCGTGGATGTACGGGTGGTGGCCGCCACCAACAAGAATCTGCGCGAGGAGATAAACCTCGGCAACTTCCGCCAGGACCTGTTTTTCCGGCTCAACGTGCTGCCGATCCGGGTGCCGCCGCTGCGTGAGCGCAAAGAAGACATTCCCCTGCTTATTGATCACTTTTTAAAGTATTTTTCCGCGAAGGAAGGCAAAAAGCTCAAGCAAATCGACAAAACCGCTCTGGATATCCTCATCAATCATCAGTGGCCGGGCAATGTCCGCGAGCTGAGAAACACGGTCGAACGCCTGGTAATCATGACGCCCCGCGACGTCATCAAGGAAGAGCATCTCAAGAAATTCATCTTTCAGCTTGAAAGCGAAGCTGTAAGCCAAACGCCTCTTTCCAGCGGCGCAGCCGCAGCAAGCAGCCAGGTACCTGGCACAGGCGCGGACAGCACCTCTTCCGCAGCGCCTGCGCAGCCGCTTTCTTCCGAGGGGAAAGAGCAGGAGGATGTGTCCCTCTCTACGTACCGGGATGCCAAGGAGCACTTCGAGAAGGAGTTCCTCATCAAAAAGCTCAAACAGTATGGCTGGAACATTTCAAAAACCGCGGAGGCCATTGAGATGGAACGTTCCAATCTGCACCGCAAAATCAAGGCCTACGGCATCTACCAGAACAGAAGCGGCGACATGGACCAGCAGTAAGCCCTATGTTCCCGCTTCATTTTATTTGCACAACCAGCCCCGAATTGCCTCCCCTGGCCAGCGTGCGGCGGGCCTCTTCCGCCGCTGCCCGGGTAGCGTAGCGCCCTACCCAAACCGAGTAGTGACGTGTTGAACCATTTGTGTGTTCCTTCACTCGCACGTCGTTCCCCTGGGAACGCAATTTTGCGGCGAGCCGTTGCGCATTGTCATGAACCGAGAAGACACCCACCTGTACAGTGTAACCTCCGCCGGAAACGGCAGGTATGCTGCCGGGACTTTTTGCGTTTCCGGCCTCTCCCACCGTTTTCCGGGACGAAACGGCGTGCCCGGATGCGCGATGATGCGCTGTCTCCATTCTGGCCGCCTTTTCTTCGGGGGCGGAACGCTCCTTTTTGGGCAAAGCTTTTTTCTCCGCATGGGCGACGCTCTTTGCCGCCAAACTTTCCGTATCCTTATGGGAGGTCTTGTTCAAAACAGCTTTGCCGGATGTGGGCGAAGTAGCTACAGCCGTGGAAGCAACCGGCGCAGCAGAGTGATTCAACGCCTCCACTCTTACCCGGACGACCCCCTTCCTGAACATATCCAGCTGTTTGGCCGCCGCATAGGAAACATCAATGACTCTCCCCTTCTTAAAAGGGCCACGATCGTTTATCCGCACCACAACTTCCCGGCCATTGTCAAGGCGGCGTACCTTGACATACGTCCCCATTGGCAGTGTCTTGTGCGCACCCGTCAATTTGTGCATGTCGTACTTTTCGCCGCTGCTGGTACGACGGCCGTGGAAGTGCTTCCCATACCAGCTGGCCCAGCCTACTTGATGGAAACCCTCGGCACTGCGTTGTGGTATGTACTTTTTACCGCCAACAACGTAAGGACGCTCCCAACCCTTGAGTTTCGGCTCCGGCTGTTTGGGGGAGGAGCAGGAAATCAGCAACACCAACAGAAAAAACGCAGCGAAACGCAGGTTTCCGATCCTTTCCATATCCATACAGATACTTTCCGTCACTGTTACCCCAAACCTTTCCTCATTCACGTGAAAACAAACAAGGATCCGTTTTTATAGAAGTTATTATGCATACTGGTTTTTCAATCTGTTTACCAGTTTTTTTACAGTGGACATCTTTTGAAAGGAAGATATGGATTCCTTGCCCCATATGTTATAAAAAAGATATTGAAGGTATATTCACCCAAAGCAGGAAATAACTTGATATGCGTCACTATCTCGATTTTGAAAAACCCCTGGCGGAACTGGAAGCCAAAATTAATGAATTGCGGCAGTACTCCCAGGAAGATGTTTCCATCGAACCGGAACTGGAACGGCTGCGGGAAAAAGCCATACAGATGCGGGAGAAAATCTTCTCCGGCCTGAACCGCTGGCAACGCACCCAGCTGGCACGGCATCCGGATCGGCCCTACACTCTGGACTATATCCGGATGATCTTCACCGACTGGTGTGAAATTCACGGCGATCGCCTCTATGGGGATGATTGCGCCATCGTCTGCGGCTTCGCCCGCATCGACGCCCTGCCCTGCGCGGTTATCGGTCACCAAAAGGGACGCGACACCAAGGAGAAGATTCGAAACAACTTCGGAATGCCGCATCCGGAAGGTTACCACAAGGCGCTGCGCGTCATGAAACTGGCAGAGAAATTTTCCCTGCCCATTTTCACTTTTATCGACACGCCTGGAGCCTTTCCCGGCATCGGCGCCGAAGAACGCGGCCAGGCCGCGGCTATTGCACAAAATCTTTATGAAATGGCAGGACTGACCGTACCGGTCATCGCCACGGTGACCGGTGAAGGCGGTTCCGGTGGCGCTTTGGCCATCGCCGTCGCCAACCGTGTCCTGATGATGGAA
>JAFPZV010000087.1 GCA_017417085.1 Deltaproteobacteria bacterium
GCTTCACAGATATTGCGTTTCTCGCCGATAATGCGATGCTGGTTGTAGTACGCATGGAACTGGCCGGCCAACTCCAGCAGATAGGCCGCCAGACGATGTGGTTCAAAGGCCCGTCCGGCTGCGGCGACTGTTTCGGGAAACCGTGCCAGATGTTTGATCAGGGCCAGCTCTTCGGGAAGATCGAGCGCCGTAAAGTCGACATCGGCGGTTTCGGGCATCCGAATCCCCTCCGCCATGGCTTTCCCCTTGATGCTGCAAATGCGCGCATGCGCGTACTGGATATAGTAGACCGGATTGTTCGAGCTTTGCTCCTTGGCCAGCTCCAGATCAAAGTCCAGCTTGCTGTCCGAACGACGGCACAGAAAATAGTAGCGGCAGGCATCCTTGCCCACTTCATCCATCACTTCCCGCAACGTGACAAACTCGCCGGAACGTGTGCTCATGGCCACCTGCTGTCCGCCGCGCAAGAGGTTGACCAGCTGTACCAGTATGACCTGCAAATCGTCCCGGGAGCGTCCCAGCGCCGCCACCACCGCCTTCATCCGGGGAATGTAACCGTGATGATCCGCGCCCCACACATCAATCACCAGATCGAAGCCGCGTTCGAATTTGTCCCGGTGATACGCCACATCCGAAGCAAAGTAGGTGGTCACACCGTTGCTGCGCGACATCACCCGATCCTTGTCATCACCAAACCGCGTGGAGGCGAACCACAAGGCATCATCCTGCCGGTAGGCCAACCCTTTCTCAACCAGATAGTCAAGATTCTTCCGGACTGCGTCCCGTTCAAACAGGGTCCGTTCACTATACCAGCAATCGAACTCCACACCAAAGTCTTTCAGATCGGCGGCAATGCCGGCCAGGATCTTTTTCCCGCCCCATTGCGCCAGCCTGTCGATGGCCTCCTCTTCGGAAAGCGTCAGCAGGATTTCCCGCTCTCTTCCCCATATTTCACGCGCCAGATCGCGGATATAGCCGCCCTGATAGCAATCCTCGGGAAATGCGACCGACTGGCCATCCAACTCCTGGCAGCGCAGCCAGATCGACCGTCCCAGGGTACGCATCTGGTTTCCGGCATCGTTGATATAGTATTCACGCTCCACCTCATAACCACAAGCCTTGAGCAAAGAGGCCAGCGCATCGCCGGTTGCCGCGCCGCGTCCATGTCCAATATGCAGGGGACCGGTCGGATTGGCACTGACAAACTCCACCTGCACCCGTTTGCCGGCACCAAAGGTCTGATGCCCATAGTCTGCACCCTTGCGGGCGATTTCTTCCAGTACACCGCACCAAAAGCGGTTGGTCAGAAAAAAGTTGATGAAACCCGGGCCGGCAATCTCCACCTGCCTAAACACATCTTCCCGGCAACGAAGTGCTCCAACCAGCGCCTCGGCTACCCTGCGTGGCGACGTTTTTTCTTTCCTGGCCAGCACCATGGCCAGATTGGTCGCGAAATCACCATGCTCCGCATTTGCCGGCACTTCCACCACAATTTCCGGCGGAATTTCTCCGGAAACCAGAGTTCCCTCCTCATAGCAGCGGTGCAGGGCATCACGCAAAAGATCTCTTAAAATCTCTTTCATCTTTGTCCTCTGTCACTTCTCCAGTAAAGTGTCCGTTTTCCCGTTTTATTCTAAGCCAAAATCAATATCGAAAAGAACTGGCATAGAGGTAGATATTCTACAACCAGACGGGCCAGATGCAAGCGCGTAAACGCATGCTAAAGCTTTCTTAACAAAAATAACCTTGAAATTCAGACGAATAGCCTTTAGCGTTATGAGGTTTTTTGCAACACATGGTGTAGCATTTCTTTCACAGCTGCAAAAAAAGCAAATCTCAAGGGAAGATGTTTTATGGATTGGACGGACGAAAAGAATATATTGCTTAATGAGGAAGAGGAAGAGAGTATATCACTTCAAAAATGGTGCCGCAGGGATTTTCTGAAAAGTTTCTTATGTGCGGGCGCCGCCCTGCTTCTCCCGGCAGAGGCACTTGCCAGAGTGGCCGGCCCCACAGCATCCCGGGAGCGGGTACTGACGCTCTACAGCCCCAACACCGGAGAGTTTCTGAAAGAAGTCACCTTCTGGCAAAATGGCCACTACTATGGCCCCGGACTGCGGGCCATCAACCACTTCTGTCGCGACACCCACAACAATACCGTCCATGCCATCGATCCAGCCCTGCTTGACAAGCTTTACCTCATCAACCAATGTCTGCCGGGAGCCCATCCACAGAACATCATCCTCTCCGGATACCGTTCTCCCAGCACCAACGCCCAGCTCCGCCGTCACAACCGCCGTGTTGCCCGTCAAAGCTATCACATGGAGGGAAAGGCTCTGGACATCAGGGTCAAGGGAGTGAGCGTCGCCCATGTGCGGAATGTCGCCCTGCGTCTTCACCAGGGAGGGGTAGGCTACTATCC
>JAFPZV010000088.1 GCA_017417085.1 Deltaproteobacteria bacterium
GCCAGAGAACAGTTAAAGCGGCGCTACGACGGCTATCTGTTTGAGGAACATGCCGAAAGCGTCTACAATCCATTCAGTCTGCTCAGCGCCCTGGATGAAAAAAAGTTCAGGGATTACTGGTTTGGAACCGGCACGCCGAAATTTTTGGTTGAAGTGCTGCAGCGGGACAATATCAATCTGGAAAACCTTACCATCGATTCCATTGCGGCGTCGCGGCTGAGCGCGCTGGACAGTCCGGAAGAGGATCTGCTGCCCGTTTTGTATCAGAGCGGCTATCTTACCATTGCGGCCGTACATCCCCGCACCGGCAACTACCGCCTCAAGTTTCCCAACGAGGAAGTGGAACACAGCTTTTTTAATTTGTTGCTGCCCGCCTTTGCCTGCAAAAAACCGGTACAGGCCGATACTTTGCTGGAACGGCTGGTAACAGCCCTGGACGAGGGACAGGCAGAAACGTTTATGATCCAGCTGGAGGCGTTGCTGGCGGATATCCCGTATGAGCATAGCCCGTTGGAGGCCTACTTCCGCAACCTCATGTTCATCATTTTCCGCCTGGTGAGTTTTTACTGCGAAGTGGAGCATCCGATAGCGGGTGGCCGCTCGGATGTGGTGATTAAAACGAAAAATTTCATTTACGTGCTGGAGCTGAAAGTGGATCAGTCTGCGGAAGCAGCTTTACAACAAATTGAGGAGAAAGACTACGCCGCGCCCTATGCGGCCGATCCTCGCAAGTTGTTCAAGCTGGGCGTGAACTTCAGTACAAAGACCAAGCGGGTTGACGAGTGGCGGATCGTGGAGCCGTAAAACAAGTTCTTCAATAAAATGCTGACGTTAAGCTCACCGTAGCAGCGTAAACCGGTCTTTTTCGAATTCCAGCAGACCTTCCTTCCTCATCAGCCCCAATTCCCGTGACAGTGCGCTGCGATCCACGCAGAGGTAGTCGGCCAGTTCCTGACGGTTGAAGGGAATGGTTACGGTGTTGCAGCCTGCTTGCCGGGCCTGATCCGAGACGAAGAAAAGCAGCTTTGTCCTGATATTGCGGTGGGAGAGGTGTTGCAGCCGCTGCGTCAGATGAACGTTGCGCTTCGCCATCAGGATTGCCATATTTTTGACCATACGTCCGTGGAAAACACAGGCGTGGGAACACTGGGTGAGAATTTTCTGGATCTCTGCCAGAAGAACTTCCGTATCGCTCTCTGCCACCAGGCTGAAGGGCAAAACTCCCGCTTGCGTGCAGGCGAAGGCCGCGCCAAACAGATCCCCCGGCCCAAATTGGGCCACAATGAAACGATGTCCCCAGAAGTCCTCCTGTATCACCCGTACGTTTCCGGAAAGCACAATTCCTGCGGAATACTCGCCATCCCCGGCCTTGAACACGTAGGATCCTTTTGCATAGCACCGCCTGAGCGGCGCAAGGCAATCAACAAGCGCCTCAAAATCCTTTTCTTCTATACCCTCGAAGAGTGGGCACAGTGTTCGTAGTTCGGCAGTTTTCATGGTTACTCCGTTGCAAATACAACCGTCTTTTTCTTGACCGTACGCTACAAGAGAAAAGTGAAAAAATGTCGAACGGCCTTCAACGTAAATCAGACTGGAAGACAGGGGAGAAAACTCACCAACGCGAATTTCGCTGCGGACAGCCTGAACATAATGAAAGAAATCTCCATGGCGAAGTATGCGGACAAGCGTCCGGCTCGTACTTTGATAGCAGACAAGCTCTTTCATGGCAACGCCAACATGATCTCGCTGCGTTCCACTCTGCTTTTCGGCCTGCGGGGCATGGCTGCCTGTCGGCATCATGCCCGGGTGCAAGGCGCGTTTGCGGACTCCAGGAGCCTCTGCGATGAGGTCAGAAACGAAATTTGGCGCTGAAAAACGGGGCTGTGTGCTGCTGGTCGGCGCCGGTCCGGGGCGCGGCGCTCTGACGCTGCGGGGCCTGCAGGCGATCCGGCTGGCGGACGTTCTCTGCCATGATGATCTGATAGATCACAACGTGCTTTCGTATGCCTCACCCTCTTGCGAGATCATCGCGGTGGGCAAGCGCCACGGCAGGCACAGCATGGAGCAGCAGGAGATCACGCGGCTGCTCATCC
>JAFPZV010000007.1 GCA_017417085.1 Deltaproteobacteria bacterium
ACTGAAGGAGCTTCCCGACGAGGGACTGGATCTGGACGAATATCTTGGACAGATAGAAAAGGATATCCTTTTGAAAGCATTGGAGAAAAGCCATGGCATCCGCAAACGTGCCGCCCAGTTTCTGCGCATTTCTTTCCGCTCCATCCGTTACCGGCTGGCCAATTACGACATCGCCCTGAACGATGACGAGAGCAAGGATTCGTTATGAGACAACAAACTGTAGCCGCGGTGCAGCGGCATATCATTGAAGCACCGGATCTGAACCGGGAGCAGTGTGCCGCGGCCATTGCGGAAGCCGCCGCCGCCGGCGCAAACCTGGTGGTCCTGTCCGAACTGCACAACAGCCCCTATTTCTGCCAGATCGAAAATCCCGATTTCTTCGATCTGGCCGAGCCCATTCCCGGCCCTTCAACCGCCTATTTCGGCAATGTCGCCCGCTGCTGCGGCGTAGTCGTGGTCATTTCACTGTTCGAGCGGCGAGCTCCCGGACTTTGCCACAATACCGCAGTCGTCCTGGAAAAAGACGGCTCTATCGCCGGCTGCTACCGCAAGATGCACATTCCCGACGATCCGGGCTACTATGAAAAATTCTACTTCACCCCCGGTGATACCGGCTTTCGGCCCATTCGGACTTCCGTCGGCTCGCTGGGCCTCCTGATCTGCTGGGATCAGTGGTTTCCCGAGGCCGCCCGGCTGATGGCGCTGGCCGGCGCGGATCTGCTGATCTACCCGACCGCCATCGGCTACGATCCGCATGAGCCCGAAGAAGAGCAACGCCGGCAACTTGAGGCCTGGATCACCATCCAGCGTGCCCATGCCATTGCCAACAACCTTCCCGTCATCAGCGTCAACCGGGTCGGTTTTGAAAATCATCCCGTAGAAACCAACTATGGCATCGAGTTTTGGGGAAACAGTTTCATTGCCGGCCCCCAGGGAGAATTTCTGGCACGCGCGGGCGCTCATGAAGAAAGCACGCTGCTGGCCACGCTTGACCTCGACCGGACAGAATCCACACGCCGCATGTGGCCATTTTTGCGCGATCGCCGAATTGACGCCTACGAAGATCTTCTCAAGCGCTTCCGCTCCTGAAAAGCACTTGCCGTCTCAAGTCTGCACACAAACATGGGGAAGGCCTCCAAAGCCTTCCCCATGTTTGTTGTATCAAAAAAATTTCAATCCTTTTCAGGCTCAGGTACGCACCGCCGGCAGCAGCTCATCCAGCAGATCAAACAGTTCCTGCATGTCCTTCAATGTATAATCTCCCATGTGCGCAATCCGGAAGGTCTTGTTCTTGATCTTGCCATAGCCGTTATCAATGGCATAACCGCGCTCTCCGGCCAGTTTTTTAAGAGCCTCCAGATCCGTGCGTTCATCGTTGCGAATGCAGGTAAGCGTCATCGAATAGCTGCCGGGTTCAGGGAAAAGCGTAAATCCTCTCGAAAGCGCCCAGTTGCGGGTAGCTTCCGCCATCTCACGATGCCGTTGATAGCGCTTTTCCAAACCTTCGGAAGCCATTTTCAGCAGCTGCTGCTGCAGGGCGAAGATCTGGCTGATGCAGGGGGGTGCTGGGTGTATTGTTCTTCTCGTCGCTTGCGGCAAATTCCACAAAATCGAAATAGTAGCCCCGCCCGGGAATCGTTTTCGCCTTCTCCAACGCCCGTTCCGAAACCGCACAAATGGCCAATCCTGCCGGCAAGGCAAAGGCCTTCTGCACACCGGCAATGCAGACATCGGTTTTGAGCGCATCCAGATCCAGCGGCACCGCCGACATGGAGGAAACGGTATCCAGAATGAAGGAAACTTCGGGATAGCGCTGCATCACATCGGCAATCTCCTCTACAGGGCTCATAACGCCGGTGGAAGTTTCGTTGTGAATCATCGTCATGGCGTCATATTTGCCAGTTGCCAGAGCTTTGTCCACCAACTCCGGAGTAATCGGTTTCCCCCACTCCACCTCCACCATATCGGCTTCCTTGCCACAGCGCAGGGTAACGTCATGCCACTTTTTCGAAAAGGCGCCATTGGCAAAATTGACGCAACGTTTCCCCACGAGATTCCGCACCGCGCCTTCCATGATGCCGAACGAACTGGAGGTCGAAAGAAACACCCGTTCTCGGGTGTTCAGCAACCAGCGCAAGTGTTCCACAACGTCCTTGTGCAGAGCCGCATATTCCTTGGTGCGATGCCCAATCATCGGTTGCGCCATAGCTGCCAGCATATCGGGACTCACCTGGGTTGGCCCGGGGATGTACAGTTTTTTAGCCATGATTTTTCCTTTCCCATTTGCAATACGTAAAATATAGTCTGTATGCCTTGCTAAAGATTTTACGCCAATCCTGCGCCAAAAGCGGCAAAAATTTCTCAAAATGGGGCAAAGGAAGTTTTCGGTGGGAAAACTTCCTCATTTTCAACAATCATCCGATGCCATGGAAAGGAGTGTCTGCGTGCTTCTGGAAGTTGAAAACCTCGCCACCCATTTCGTTGGCACACATGGCCTGACACAGGCGGTTCGCGGCGTCAGCTTTACGCTTTCCGAAGGAGAAACGCTGGCACTCGTGGGTGAATCGGGATGCGGCAAATCGGTCACCGCGCTTTCGCTGCTTCGCCTGGTGCCGCCGCCGGGAAAAATCGTGTCCGGCATCATCCGCTTCGAGGGTACCGATTTGAGCAGGCTCTCCGAAAAGGAGATGCGCCAGGTACGCGGAAACCGGATCGCCATGATCTTTCAGGAGCCGACCACTTCTCTCAATCCGGTGCTGACCATAGGTGATCAGATAACCGAAGTTTTGAGGCTGCACCTCAAACGAAGCGCAAAAGAAGCCCAGGATGAAGCCGAGGCTCTGCTGCATCAGGTGGGAGTCCCGGCAGCCTCCCGCCGGCTGCGCGACTATCCGCACCAGCTTTCCGGAGGCATGCGGCAACGGGTCATGATCGCCATGGCCCTGGCTTGCCGCCCCAAACTGCTCATTGCCGACGAACCAACCACCGCGCTGGATGTGACCATACAGGCCCAGATTCTCGATCTGCTGAAACAGCTCAAAGAGCAACGCCGGATGGCCATCCTCCTGATCAGCCATGATCTGGGCGTTGTGGCCCAGTCGGCCGATCGTGTGGCGATCATGCGTGAGGGGATCATTGTGGAACAAGCGCCAGCAAAGGAACTCTACCGAAATCCCCTGCATCCCTATACGCAAGGCCTGCTCAACTGCATACCCCAGCTGGGCGAACGCCACATTCCTTTGCGTCTCATGCCGGAAACGCCCCTGCCGGAAATATTCGGAGAACGCAACGGCACGGCACCGCCGCTGGTCAATGCGGGTGAAAAGCACTGGGTCCGGCGCTGGGAGCAAACATCGCCTCAAACGCCGGACTGATTGAGGACGGGCTTACTGACTATCGCCAAAAAAGATAAAACGGAAATTGTCGGCGGTAACGCGCTCGCCGCGCCGCGTACGCAGAATCTCCTCGTGAACGGTAAACTGGGTGGCCACTTCCTGATGGATACCGGCCAGGGTGGTAACATCCCGTTTGCGCACTATCTCCTCCAAAAGCACATCCATCACCCGGTCCAGATAACTGTGTAAAGTTTCAACCAGCTTGTTTATGGAAAGCACTTCTTTTCCAGAATCGCGCAAGGTGATCACGG
>JAFPZV010000089.1 GCA_017417085.1 Deltaproteobacteria bacterium
ACAAACAGGCAACAACACCAGAAAGCCGCAGCACGCCCGGCCAAGTCTCTGGCCAGCAGATAGAGCGGAATAACGGTCAACGTAAGAAAAACGACGGACACCGCCTGCCCGGCCCGCAGCCAGTCGGGAATAACCTTTAAAACCGCGCTCAAAACCAGCGGATAGGCCAGCATCTTCTCATGGACGAAAGCCTGAGCCCAATGCCCGTCCAAAAGCTCCAGCGCCGCGTTGATGTAGCGCACACCATCGTTGTTGACCACACAAACATTCGCCGCAAGCACAAGGTGAACGACGAGAGCCGCAAGCAGCAGCAACACCAGCTCACAGCTGGAAAATCCGCGGCGCAAAGCGGCCAAGACAGATCTCATGGCAACTCCCCACGCGCCTTGCGTGCCTTGTGGAGCTTGACGTCATGGCGGGCGATACGGGCGGTCTTGGCCACAATCCGCAGCAGCATCTGGCGCGCGCGCTGGTCAAGCCGCCCTATTCCCAGATAGGAAAGCAAAAAGCGCAAACGCCGCCCCGAAGAGAGACGCCCGGTGGACTTTGCCGAGTAGTTGAGCTGCGCCAGATCCTTTATCACGCGGTAGTCGTGCAATGGGCTCTTCAGCTCCACCCGTTGCAGATCCAGCAGATAGAAACGCCGTTCACTGTCCATGAAGATGTGGTTCAGATAAAGATCCTGATGGTTGAATCCCTGATCGTGAAAGCGCCGAATCAGGGCCGCCAGCTTGTGGCTCAGGATGTTGCGTTCCCCGAACTCCATCCGGAAAAAATCATCCTGCAGGATCTCGTCCAGCGCGATAGCGCCATAGAGAGCCTCCGTCACCAAAAAGGAGGCTATCTCAATGTTTTTCCAGGTCTGGCTTCCCCGGGCCACCGGCGTTACCACCGGAATGCCCGATAGCCCCACCTGTTCGATCCGGCGCCACTCGTGATCCGCCTCGCGCCGTAAAAACTGCAGACGCCACAATCCCTTGAGCAGCTCGGTACGATCCAGAAAATTCTTCTTGAGATAGAACAGTCTCCCCCCTGCCCGGAAACGGCAGACCGAACGTCCCCGTTTGTGGCAGACCGGTTCGCCCTCCAGGGCCATAAAGGCCTCAAACGAGTCCAGCCCCTGTTCGGCAAACAGTTCCCGCACATCCTCGTCGATCACCACTGTCGTTTGGGGCGCTTCCATCCTTTGCAAAATTCCCGCAAAAGAGTCCTTCCTGCGAAGCCGCCGTTCCGCCGTCTCCTGAATCCAAAAAGCTTTCTGCGCGCTCAAACGTCTTTTGAACGCAAGCGGCAGCCATTTTTCCAGCAAGCCGGCGCGAAAAGCCGCCCATCTCACCCCGCAGCGTCCCAACATGGGCAAGAGAGACAATATTTTATGCTCCGCAAGCAGACGGCTCCGCACAAAGCGCCAGCCCTCCCCCTCGGCACGGCCAAAAGCCTCCCGAATCCACGGTTCCCGGGCATGAAACACGCCAATGTCGAAAAAACGCTGCCATTCCTGCGCAAGGGTATGTTCATGGGCGTGAAATACTTCGGCCCGCGCGCAGTAGACCACTTTCCATCCAACCAGAAGCATGCGGGCGGCTACCAGCATATCCTCGTTGACCAGGACACGCGGCGGAAAATTGCCCACAGCAAGCAGCGC
>JAFPZV010000090.1 GCA_017417085.1 Deltaproteobacteria bacterium
AAAAACAAGGAGATCGTATGGGACTCAATGCCACCCCCTTAGCGAACCGCATCCATATCGGTTTTTTCGGCAAACGCAACGCAGGCAAATCAAGCGTCGTCAACGCGGTAACCGGGCAGGATCTGGCCATTGTTTCGGAAACCAAAGGCACCACCACCGACCCGGTGCTCAAGGCAATGGAACTCCTGCCTCTGGGGCCGGTAGTCATTATCGACACGCCGGGGCTGGACGACGAAGGCGATCTGGGCGCACTGCGGATCAAAAAGGCCTGGCAAATGCTGAACAGGACGGACGTCGCAGTACTGGTGGTGGACGCCGCTCTCGGGCGTGACAAGGAGGATGACGAACTGATCGCCCGTTTTGTGGAAAAAAATATTCCCTATGTTGTAGCGCTTAACAAATGCGATCTGCTCAAGGGCGCAGCGCCTGCGCTGCGTGACGACGAAATGCTGATCAGCGCGCTCAAGCGCACCCATATCACCGAGCTGAAGGAAAAGATTGCGGCGCTTGCCTCCAGCGAAGAACCGCGCCAGAGACTGGTTGCCGATCTGATGGATCCGCTGGATCTGGTGGTGCTGGTTGTCCCCATCGACAAGGCGGCGCCCAAGGGGCGGCTCATACTGCCGCAGCAGCAGGTCATCCGCGACATTCTGGATGCGGGAGCGATTGCGGTAATCTCGCAGGATCGCGAACTGCCGGAAACGCTTAAAAGCCTGGGGAAAAAGCCGCGCATGGTCATCACCGACAGTCAGGCATTTGAAAAGGTGGCGGCCTGCACTCCGCGTGACATTCCCCTCACCTCCTTTTCCATCCTGTTTGCCCGCCGCAACGGCCTGCTGGATACCGCCGTCGCCGGTGCCCGCACGCTGGACCAGATTGAAAATGGCGATCACGTGCTCATTTCCGAGGGCTGCACCCATCACCGCCAGTGTGAGGATATCGGCACCGTCAAGCTGCCGCGCTGGATACGAAACCATACCGGCAAGGAGCCCATTTTCGAGTTCACCTCCGGCGGCGAATTCCCGGAAAACCTGCAGCAATACAAACTGATCGTCCACTGCGGCGGCTGCATGCTGAATCCCAGGGAAATGGCCAGCCGAAGGAAACGCGCCGAAGAACAGGGCGTTCCCATGACCAACTACGGGATTCTCATCGCCTTCATGAAGGGAATTCTGGAGCGCAGTCTGGAAGTTTTTGATATGTGAGAGAAAAGAGCATTATTTTTGTCATCCTGAGCGGAGCGAAGGATCTCATAAAAATTGAGCGAAACGGCTTTTCAGCGAAGCGGCAAAAGCAGATCTCCCGCACATGGCGGGGGATTCTTCGGCCTGTGGCCTCAGAATGACAAAACCGTTATAAGAACCTCAGGCGATGCCCTGACGGATGGCTTCGCGCGCCAGCTGATCGCAGCGCTCGTTCTCCGGATGGCCGGCATGTCCGCGCACCCAGTGCCATTCCACCGTATGGAGTTGGCAGAGCTCGTCCAGCCGCTCCCACAGATCGCGATTCAACACCTCTTCCTTGCGCGAATTGCGCCAGTTGTGCGCCTTCCAGCCGGAAAGCCATTCGGTCATGCCCTGCACCAGGTAGCGGGAATCGCTGACCATCCGCACCTGACAGGGCTTTTTCAGCGACTCCAACCCGGCAATGGCCCCCAGCAACTCCATCCGGTTGTTGGTGGTAGACGGCTCAAAACCGGAAAGTTCGCGGACATGCTCCCGCCAGCGCAGCAGCGTGCCGTACCCACCCGGTCCGGGGTTGCCGGAACAGGCGCCGTCGCTGAAAATTTCCACGATATCTTCAGGAATACTCATGGCCAACCAGAACAATAAAAAAAGCCCTGGCTTTCTTTGCCAGGGCTTTTTAATTTTTTGGTGGAGCTAGGCGGGATCGAACCGCCGGCCTCTTGAATGCCATTCAAGCGCTCTCCCAGCTGAGCTATAACCCCAAAGAGAGTTCTCTTTTATAGCAATCTTCCCGGAGTGTCAATCGTTTTTTTGAAAACAGAACAAATCACTCCGTATGATCACGTCCATCATTTGACCTGGACAACTTCCTTGACGCCAGGCACCTTCTCTTTCAATGTTCTCTCAATGCCCATCCGCAAGGTCATGGTCGCCATCGGGCAGGAACCGCAAGCACCCTGCAGTTTCACCTTGACCACGCCATCATCCGTCACATCGATCAGTTCCACATCACCGCCATCCGCCTGCAAATGGGGGCGCACCATATTCAGAATTTCCTCAACCTTTTCCCGCATAACAGACCTCCATCATGTAAAAGCTTAATGTACCTCACTGTCTCCAGATAAAGCTGAGACCACCGTTTGCCGGAAGGATTTCCGCCAACTGCAACTTGCTCTTGCCCAAAATATACTCCAGAAGCCCCGTCTGTTCTTTGGGCGGATACACAACTTTTGGTTTCCCGGATATTTTTCCCAACTGTCCGGCATACTCAACAGCATCCTGCAAACCACCCAGTTGATCCACCAGTCCAACAGCCTTGGCCTGTTCACCGGAGAAAACCCGGCCATCCGCAAGGGCCCGGACTTTTTCCTCCGGCATGGAACGTCCTTCCGCCACAGCCCGGACAAACTGGGAGTGGACATTGTCCACCGTTTCCTGAAGCAGTTTCCGTTCCTCGGCGCTGAGCGCCTTATTGGATGCGCCCATATCCTTGAATGCTCCGCTCTTTACCACCTGCAAACCGACGCCAATGGTTTTCATCAATTCCTGCAGGTTGGGAAATTCCAAAATAACGCCGATACTTCCGGTAATTGTGCCCGGATTGGCAAAGATCCGTTTGGCTGGAGCGGAAATGTAGTATCCGCCAGAAGCCGCTACCGAGCCCATGGAGACCACCACCGGCTTGTCACTGACAGTCTTTTTGACCGCCGTATAAATTTCCTGGGACGGCGCTACGCCACCGCCGGGAGATTCCACCCGCAAAACGATGGCCTTGATTGCAGCATTTTCCCTGAACGATTCCAGCTCATCGATAACTTTTTGCGCGGAAACGATAACTCCCCGCACTTCGACAACGCCAACCCGTTCACCTATAAAAGGTGTGCCCTTGCCGGCCGATGGCATCAGCACCATCAAAGCCGCAAAAAAAACAAAGATGGCTCCAAAAACACCCAGGGCCATCATAAAAGGCTTTTTTTTCATAGCATGACATTTCGGGCGAAATCCCCTCCGACAAGGGAATTTCGCCCGACCTTTGGATTGTCATCGAAAAACTTGAGTTTGCAGCAAACTCCCAACTGGAACGCCTGTCAGAGTTTGTCACTCCTTGTTGGCACGTTCCATCGCACCCTGCAGGATCATACCCAAATTGGAAGTCGCGTTATTCTGCGATCCCAGGTACGACTCCATGTTGGCCTTCTCCTTGCGATCCTCCAGCTGCTTGATCGACAGGGCGATTTTGCGATCTGCGGTATCAATATTCAGGACAACGGCTTCCAGCTCATTGCCAATTTCGGTGAAGGTTTTCGGAGAATCCAGTTTTTCCTTGCTGAGCTCGGAAACATGGATCAGCCCCTCAATACCTTCCTCAATTTCCAGGAACACACCAAAATCGGTGATGGAAGTTACTTTGCCGCGTACCAATGTTCCCGGTTTGTAGCGGGTAGGAATGGTGCTCCAGGGATCCGGGGTCAAATGCTTGATACTCAGCGAAAACCGCTCGTTCTCACGATCCACATTGAGGACCACCGCCTTGACCATATCTCCCTTCTTGAACATCTCAGAAGGATGTTTGACCCGTTTGGTCCAGGAAATGTCGGAAATATGCACCAGACCGTCAATGCCCTCTTCCACGCCCACAAACAGACCAAAATCGGTAATATTCTTGACCTGGCCCTCAATAACCGTTCCCGGAGGAAACTCCTCGCCGATGACATCCCACGGATTGGGTTCGGTCTGTTTGAGCCCCAGAGAAATTCTCCGGTTGGCGACATCCACAGCCAGAACCTGCGATTCGACTTCGTCGTTGATGCTGAGGATCTTGCTCGGATTCTTGATCCGTTTGGTCCAGCTCATCTCCGAAACATGAATCAGGCCTTCCACGCCCTCTTCCAGCTCGACAAACGCGCCATAATCCGTCAGGCTCACCACCTTGCCATGCACCCTCTGGCCAACCTGGTACTTGCTTTCCACATCCGCCCACGGATCGGGGATCAGCTGTTTGAGCCCCAGAGAAACCCGTTCCTTGTCACGGTCATACTTGAGTACCTTGACCTGAATCTTGTCCCCAACGGACAGGCGTTCAGAGGGATGGTTGACCCGTCCCCAGGAGATATCGGTAATGTGCAGCAGGCCATCAATGCCGCCCAGATCAATAAAGGCCCCGTAATCGGTAAGATTTTTCACCACGCCTTCCATCACCTGGTCTTCGTTGAGCGACTGCAGCGTGTCTTTCCGGAGACGATCGCGCTGTTCCTCAAGCAGCAGACGGCGCGACAGCACAATGTTGCCCCGGCGTTTGTTGAGCTTGATGATCTTGAATTCCAGCGTCTGTCCCAGCAACTTGTCCAGATTGCGTACCGGACGCAAATCCACCTGGGAACCGGGCAAAAAGGCATTGACACCAATATCGACAGAAAGGCCGCCCTTGACACGGGCCAGAATACGGCCTTCAATAACCATGTTCTCTTCCAGCGAGCTCCAGATCTTCTGACGATCCGCCTTGACTTTGGAAAGGCTGATCAGGCCGTTTTCATTCTCGGTGCTTTCAATGTACACATCAAACTGATCGCCCTTGGAAACCGTTGCATTTCCCTGTTCATCCTGGAATTCGTGAATGGCAATCACACCTTCCGATTTTGCACCCACATCTACCACGACCGAATCGTCATTCACCTGCACAATGGTTCCCCGAACCACGTTGCCAGGCACCAGCTCTTTCAGGCTGTTCTCGAACAGATCGGCGAAATTTTCCTCCATTTCACCGTTCTCCAAGCCCATTACTTCTTCTTCTCCACCATTTTGTCTTTCATCAATCATGAAAACCTTACCCCCTGAATTTTCCTTTTCGCCATTACGGCGAAAGATCATGGCTTATACCACCATGATCTTATGAAAATAGCATAGGGAACAAGAGAAAACAAATTATTTTCCCTCGTCTTCTCCGCCTTTTCCCAGGGAACGCAACCGGTCCAGCACCTCTTCGATAATCCAGCTGGGTGTGGATGCGCCAGCTGTCACGCCAACGCTTTCAGCACGGTCAAACCAGGCCGGATCCATGCCTGAAGCTGTTTCGATGTGGTAGGTGCGAGGAACAATGGCCTGGCATATGGTTGCAAGTCTTGTAGTGTTGGCGCTGTTATGCCCTCCAATCACCAGCATGACATCCACCTTGCCGGC
>JAFPZV010000091.1 GCA_017417085.1 Deltaproteobacteria bacterium
CTTATCGGCGAAATCGTCGAAGACGAAGAGCTCTAACCATGTCCACCCGTAATACCTTTCTGTTGTTTGCGCTGCTTTTGGCCATAGCCATTATTGGACTGCGAAGCCTTGGCAAGGATACGCCAAAGGAATTCCGCCGCAGCCGCATTTTGATGGATACGGTGGTGGAGATCACCGTGACGGATGCCGGCGGCGCGCCGCTGCCGCAAGTCGTGGACAAGGCCTTTGACGAAATGGAGCGCATTGAGCAGCTGACCAGTTTGTTCCGGGAAGGCAGTGACGTGGCACGCATCAACGCCCAAAGGGAAACGGAAGTCTCGCCGGAAACCGCAGAGATTGTCTCTTTGGGGCTGGAGGTGTCACGTGCCAGCGGCGGCGCCTTCGACATGACGCTGGGACGTCTGAAAATGCTGTGGCCCATGGATGGCACGCAAAAAGTCGTACCCTCTTCGGAGGCCATCCGCACGGCGCTGGTGGGAAGCGGCATGGACGCGATTGCGCTGCGCAATGGCCAGGTCTGCCGTCATTTTGCGGAAACGATGGTGGATCTGGGAGGCATCGCCAAGGGCTACGCCATCGATCGCGCCTATGAGACGCTGAAGGCGGCAGGAGTGCGGCAGGCCGCCGTCAATGCCGGAGGTGATCTGCGCCTCCTGGGCGGGCACGGCGAAAAACCGTGGCGCATAGCAATCCAGCATCCCCGCAAACCGGGCGGCATTGTCGGAGCCCTGGCCCTGCGCGACGTGGCGGTTGTCACTTCCGGCGACTATGAACGCTTTTTCGAGCTGGACGGCGTCCGCTATCACCATCTCTTCGATCCGCACACCGGCTGGCCGGCGCGCGCCTCCCAAAGCGCGACCGTGGTGGCTCCGTCGGCCGCGCTGGCCGATGCTCTGGCAACCGCGGCCTTTGTTCTGGGCCCGCAAAAAGGCATTGAGCTCCTGGAGAAAACCCCTGATGCAGAGGGGTTGATCATCGGCGCGGACGGGAAAGTGTATCGCACAGCCGGTCTGGAGAGGGCATGGGAGCCATAAAACTGCTGTGGCGGCACACGACCTGGCTGGACAGGTGGATACTGGCCCTGCTGTTGGGGCTGACCTGCGCCTCCTGGGCTGCTCTGGCGCAGCGTCCGGCGGGAACCCGGATCATCGTGGAGCGGGAGGGGACCATCCTCTTTACCGCGACGCTCCACGAAACCAAAGAGGTCTTTCTGGACGGTCCGGCAGGGGGAATAACGCTTGTCGTCGCCAACGGCGCGGTCCGGGTGCGCGAGGCCGGGTGCCGTGACAAGATCTGCGTACGAATGTCCGCCATTTCCCGCGCTGGCGAGTGGATCGCCTGTGTTCCCAACCGGCTGATCGTGCGGGTGGAAGGCGCCAATTCGGAAAGGAAAGGCTATGACCTGCTCAGCCGCTGAGCTGGAAAAAATCCGGCGGGACATTTTTCTGGCGCTGTTTATTGCGCTGGCGGTGCTCATCCACACGCTGGAAGCCCTGCTGCCCTCGCCCATTATGGGTCTGCGTCCGGGGTTCGCCAATATTCTGTCGTTGACGGCGCTCTTTCTGTATGACGCCGCTGCCGCCTGGACGGTCACTCTGGCGCGGATTCTCATTGGTTCACTGCTTCTGGGCAACCTGTTCTCCCCCGGATTTCTGCTGTCCCTTGCGGGCGGCGTGACGGCGCTGGCGATCATGACGCCCGCCAAAGCCCTGGGGGGCCCGGCCATCGGTCCGGTAGGCATTTCGGCCATGGGAGCAGTCGGCCATATCTGCGCCCAGCTTGTGGTCGCCTCGTGGCTGCTGATGCGGCATGCCGGCCTGTGGCACCTGGCGCCCGCCTTTCTTTCGGCAGCGCTTGTAACCGGCATCATCAACGGCCTGGCTACGGCTCTTCTTCTGGAAAACCTGCGCCACCATCCGGTTTTCGGCGGTCAAAAGACTTCTTCGGATACCTTCTCCTGCCCAAATCGCTGATACATTTCTTCACTTGAAAAGAGCCCTCAGTTGCGGCAAAAAGAGAGCGCAGGCTGGGAGTTCCGCCATTCCCGGCAGAATCCCCGCCAATCCCCCAAAAGAACAGGAGAGAAGACCCCATGCTCGTCATTCTTCCGGTAGCAGGAAAGGGAACCCGGTTGCGTCCACACACGCACACCCACGCCAAATCGCTGGTGCAGGTAGCAGGCAAAACGGTACTGGAACATATCATGTCACGCCTGACCCACATTCCGGTTCGGGAATTTGCCTTCATCACCGACGAGAACGGCTCCCAGATCGAAAATTTCATGCTGACACATTTTCCCAAAATGAATTGCTCCTATACCGTGCAGCACGAACGGCTGGGACCGGCCCATGCGGTTTTCATGGCAGCCGATCGGGTACAGCCGGGCGAAGATGTCCTGGTCGTGTTCAACGATACGATCTTCGTGACGGATCTCTCCCGCATCCCCTCTTTGAGCGAAGGCTGCGACGGCCTGATCTACTCCAAGGAAGTGGAGGATTATCAGCGTTTCGGCGTCAATGTCGTGCAGGACGATTTCATCGTGGAGATGGTGGAAAAACCGGAAAAACCGGTATCCAAGCTGGCGCAGGTGGGCCTCTACTACCTCAGGGACGGCCAGGGCTTCATGCAAAGCATTGGAGAAATCATTGAAGCGGGCGAAACCGTCAAGGGCGAATACTTTCTGCCCTCGGTGTTCATGCGGATGATCCGCGCCGGCAAAAAGTTCCGCGCGCCGGAGATCGACGCCTGGCTGGACTGCGGCAAGCCGGAAACCCTGCTGGAAACAAACCGCTACCTGCTGAAAGAACACAGCGAAAACCGGGGAGAGATCATCCGTTCGGTTGTGGTCGGGCCTGTGTACATTGGAGAAGGTACGGTTATCCGCGACAGCAGTATCGGCCCCTATGTGTCGGTGGCGTCCAACTGCCAGATCGAGGGGAGCTTCATCCGCGACACGATCATCAACGAGGGAAGTTATGTGAAAAGCGTGCTGCTGACCCAGAGCCTGCTGGGCGAAAAAGTGCGGGTTACCGGACGCCAGGCCAGCCTGAATGTTGGGGATCATTCCCAGATTGAAATGTAATCTGTCCTGTCCGGCTAGAGGCATGAATCCGGGGGAAAAATGACGCTTTCCGATCATCTGTTTGCACAGGAACAACGCCCTGTGCCACCCTTTCGCTTTGATGAACGGGTGGCACAGGTTTTTGACAATATGATCCGGCGTTCCGTGCCGCTCTACCAGGAAATCCTCCGGGGGCAGGCGGAGCTGGCCGCCTGTTTTTACCAGGACAACACTGTCCTTTACGATCTGGGATGTTCCAACGGCAACTTCGAACTGGAACTCCTGGACATTTCGCGGCGTCCCATACGCCTGATCGCGGTGGACTCCTCCGCCGCCATGCTCGAATCCCTGCGCAGCCGCTGCCCCTCCTGGGAAAAGAGCGGCATTGAACTCAGGCAGGCGGACATTTCCAAAATGGAACTGGAAACCGCATCGGTGGTGGTGCTCAATTTGACCCTGCAGTTTGTGCCGCCTCCGGAACGGGATCTTCTGCTGCGCAAAATTCACGCGGCGCTGCAACCGGGCGGAATCCTGCTGCTGACGGAAAAGGTGATCCATGCCGACGCCGGGCTGGCACAGCTTCAGCAGCGCTTTTACTATGATTTCAAGCGGCGTCAGGGCTATTCGGAGCTGGAAATCGCCCAAAAACGTGAAGCGCTGGAAAACGTCCTCATCCCGGAAACGGTGGAAAAGCATCTGGCGCGGCTGCGCGGCGCCGGTTTTGCCAAAGTCGACATCTGGATGAAGTGGTTCAACTTCGCGGCCTTTCTGGCCATTCGTGAATAACCATAAACAATTGGAATAACAAAGATCTTGGACAATCTCTTCTCCCTGGGCGCTCTGCTCGCCGACGCCGCCCTCGCACCGTACCGCGCGGAACTGACCGCGCTCGCTCTTTCGCACGAAGAACGCATCCGCAGGGATGCCAAGGGGCAGCGTCTGTTGCGGCTGCTTGAAGAAGCACCGCCGCTGTGCGCCTCAAGCTGCGCATACGGACAGGCGCGGATGCGAATCGGTACGGACAGGGACGCGGACGCTCCACAGCTGGATGCGCTGATGGCGACCCTCCAGGCGCTTGCGCCCTGGAGGAAAGGGCCTTTCGAGATTTTTGGCGCCAAGGTGGAAAGCGAATGGGCGTCCTTTCTCAAATGGAATCGGCTGAAAAATCATATCCAGCCGCTTGCGGAAAGGCGCATCCTCGACATCGGCTGCGGCAACGGGTACTACATGTTCCGTATGGAAGCGCAGGAACCGCAGCTGATACTGGGCATCGAACCCTACCTGCTCTCCTTCTTCCAGTGGTCCCTGCTTGAACGGTACGCCCAGGCACCGCGGATGTTCTGCCTTCCGGTCAAGCTGCAGGAGCTGCCATCTTTTTCCGGCTGTTTCGATACCATCTTCTGCATGGGCGTGCTGTACCACCAGCGCTCGCCGCTGGATACACTGCAGCGGATCCGGACGATGCTGGCGCCGCGCGGCGAGCTGGTGCTGGAAACGCTGATCCTTGCAGGAGAAGACGAAATGGCGCTCTGCCCGAAGGAGCGCTACGCCAAAATGGGGAACGTCTACTTTATTCCGACGGTCGCCTGTGCGCGCAACTGGCTTTCCAAAACCGGCTTTACCAACATACGCTGCATCAGTGTTGCGCCGACCACGGTCGAGGAACAGCATGCGACCTCCTGGGCGGCGGTGGAATCACTCGGCGATTTCCTGGATGCGGAAGATCCGGCGCGTACCGTGGAAGGCTATCCGGCGCCGGTACGGGCGATTCTTCTGGCGGAAAATCGCTGAAGTCTCTCTCTTGACAGGAAGGCTGCAAACAGGGTAGAATGGGTTTTAATTTTTCGACTGTATCCGGAGAGGTGGCCGAGAGGCCGAAGGCGCTCGCCTGCTAAGCGAGTGTACGGCTTAAAACTGTACCGAGGGTTCGAATCCCTCCCTCTCCGCCATTAAAGAAGCCGCTTTTGTCCGCCAGGCAAAAGCGGTTTCTTTAAATGAAGTGTTCCGCTACGCGGAACGCGCCCGATATTCCAAAGACCTCTTTTGTCATTCGAAAACGCTTTCCCGACCCGAGCGAAGCTGTTCCGCGCTCCGATTCATATAATCGGGGGAACGCGTTTCCCTTGAGAAACCGGGTGTCCTATGCAGTTAAA
>JAFPZV010000092.1 GCA_017417085.1 Deltaproteobacteria bacterium
CTGCACTTCCCAGAACCGCTTCGTTTTTGTGCTTGATCAGTGCTATGAGTTCTTCGCGGGCTGCGCCGAGATACTTGCGCGGATCAAATTCGTTCGGATGCTGGGCAAGATATTCCCGCACCTTGGCCGTTACCGCCAGACGGCCATCGGAATCGATATTGATCTTGCAGACCGCACTGGCCGCGGCCTTTCTGAGCTGTTCTTCCGGGATGCCGACAGCGCCCTCCATCTTGCCGCCATACTGGTTGATCAGGGTGACATAGCTCTGAATGACGCTGGATGCGCCATGCAGCACGATGGGAAAGCGCGGCAGACGTTTTTCCACTTCGGCCAGAATGTCGAATCGCAGAGAGGGCGGCGCCTGGCCCGCCTTGAGCTTGAACTTGTAGGCGCCGTGACTGGTGCCGATGGAAATGGCCAGTGAATCCACGCCGGTTTTGGTGACAAAGTCTTCCACTTCCTCCGGGAGGGTGTAGGAGGAGTTTTCCGCTAAAACTTCGTCCTCGATACCGGCCAGCACACCCAGTTCACCTTCTACCGAGACATCGAACTGATGGGCGAAATCGACCACCTTGCGGGTGAGCGCAATATTTTCCTCATAGGGCAGATGCGAACCGTCGATCATGACAGACGAAAAACCGGATTCCACGCAGGATTGACAGAGCTCGAAAGAATCGCCGTGATCCAGATGCAGTGTGATGGGAATGTTGGAGCCCATTTCCCGTGCCATTTCCACCGCTCCCAGCGCCATACAGCGCAGCATGACACTGTTGGCGTAGTTGCGGGCTCCCTTGCTGATCTGGAGAATGACCGGCGAACTCGTCTGCGCGCAGGCCGTGACAATTGCCTGCAGCTGCTCAAGATTGTTGAAATTGTAGGCCGGAATGGCGTATCCGCCGTCCACGGCCTTTGAAAACATTTCTTTCGTGTTGACCAGTCCCAGTTCGGAGTAATGCACTTTTTTGCTCATCGTTTCTCTCCTTGCATATAAAGGATTAAAGGTACGCCGCTTGTCTTGTTACGCAAAGGTTTCGGCCTGCCTGAAGGGCAGGCCCTGACGATCTTTTGCGGAAAGCAGCGGCGGCGTTTCCAGTGGCCAGTCAATTTTGAGATCGACGTCGTTCCAGATGATGCAGCGCTCGTGTTCGGGAGCATAGAAATCGGTGGCCTTGTAGAGCAGTTCCGCGCTTTCCGAAAGCGTCACAAAGCCATGCGCGAATCCTTCGGGAATCCAGAGCTGGCGCTTGTTTTCCGCCGAAAGCCGCACTGCTGTCCAGTGCCCGAAAAAAGGCGAGGAACGGCGTAGGTCCACGGCGACATCGAAGATCTCTCCTACCGCGCAGCGCAGAAGTTTCCCCTGCGGCTGCCGGATCTGATAGTGCAGGCCGCGCAGCACGCCGTGCGCCGATCGGGAGTGGTTGTCCTGCACGAAGTTGGGCGCAAGGCCTGTAAGTTGCGTAAAAACGCGCGCATTGAAACTTTCAAAGAAGAAACCGCGTTCGTCCCCGAAAACCTTCGGCTCCAGAATCACCACGCCCGGAAGAGCGGTTGCAACAGCGTTCATGGTCAAGTCCTCCTCTTTGTCAGGAATGATATGCGTTTGTTTTCAGCCGCGAAATGAAGTTCCCTCGTTCGCGATGGCCTGAAGATAGTCGCGATAGGCGGATTTGGGAAGCCTTGTTATTTCCTTTGCAAAAATTTCGGCGTCCAGCCAGCCTTTGCGCAGGGCAATCTCTTCCAGGCAGGCGATCTTTGTCCCCTGGCGTTTTTCCAGCATATAGATGAATTGTCCGGCTTCGATGAGGCTTTCCGGAGTGCCGGTATCCAGCCAGGCGATGCCGCGTCCCAATTTCTGTACCATCAGCTCGCCCCGGCGCAGATACTCGAGGTTGACGTCCGTGATCTCCAGTTCGCCCCGCGCTGACGGCCTGAGGTTGCGTACGATGTCCACCACCTTGTGATCGTAGAGGTAGAGCCCCGGTACCGCGTAGGATGACTGGGGATGCGCGGGTTTTTCCTCCAGAGACAGGGCCTTGCCCTGTTCGTCGAAGGAGATGACGCCGTAACGTTCGGGATCGTTCACCGGATAGCCGAAGATCCAGGCGCCGGAAGCAAATTCGGCGGCAATGCGATCCAGCTTCATCTTTCCGTAAAAAAGATTGTCGCCCAAAATAAGGCAGACCGGATCTCCCGCGATGAACTCCTCACCCACCAGAAAGGCCTGGGCGATGCCTCCTGGCCGTGGCTGAACGGCGTAACGCAGGCGGATGCCCAGCCGTGACCCATCGCCCAAAAGCGCCTCGAAACGTGGCGTATCCGCCGGCGTGGAAATGATCAGCAGATCGTTCATTCCCGCCATCATCAGCGTCGCCAGAGGATAGTAGATCATCGGCTTGTCGTAGATAGGCTGCAGCTGTTTGCTGGCGACCAGCGTCATGGGATAGAGCCGGGTTCCGGCGCCGCCCGCCAGAATGATGCCCTTGTGAATCGCCATAGCCACTCCTTTCGTTTTTTGTTCCCTCTTTCGCTACGCTATATGCGGACAGTTTCATCCGGCCGTGCGCCTTCCGTTTTGCCGAAACGCCGATCCAGATAGCGCGCCAGGGCATCCTGCCAGGAGGGCACCGTTTTTCGCGTTGCCGCGCGGTATTTCTCCTTGGAAAGCAACGAATAGGCGGGGCGTGGCGCGGGCAGGGGATATTCGCAGGTTGCAATGGGCAGGATTCGCCGCACCTTGAGCCGCGCGTCCCGTGCCTGCGCGCCGGCAATGATTTCCGTGGCGAAGGCATGCCAACTGCATGTCCCTTCGTTGGAAAAGTGGTACATGCCGTAATGGCCGCTTTACAGAAGC
>JAFPZV010000008.1 GCA_017417085.1 Deltaproteobacteria bacterium
CACAGTACAACGTTACCCCCATTCAGGATCCCGCCCCCTACCAGAGTTTCTTCGATGCACTGTCAAAAAGCCTGTTCCTGCAGGCGCATCTTGAAGAGTAGGAGTTTGCTTTCGTAGCTTTCCCGGCAATTATGCGGCGTTGGTGTGAAATGCTTCGCTGCGATGTCGGTTACAGACCTTTTTCGGAAAGGAGAGAATGATGACGAATGAAGAGTTTGTAAGAAAATGCAAAACATGTACGCCGGAACAACTTTGCCAAATGTTGAAAAATGGTGCGAATGTGAATGCCAGAGACAATGACGGCAATACAGCTTTGATGGTGGCAGCTAGACAAAATCCTTCTTTGGAAGTAACGGCGATATTACTTCAGGCTGGTGCAGATATTACGGTTCGAAATACAAAGGGAAAAACGGCGATCAATCAAGCAGCATACAATCCTGATCCGAGAGTAGCAAAATTTTTAGCGTCGGTAAGTAGAAACGGTTTGAGAGAAGAAGCGGCTCTATCAGAATTATTGGAGGATGTGTTGATGGATTCAGCGGTTGATGCCGTTTCTGATTGTGATTTTGATTTCGATTTTTGAAATTTGTAGAGACGGGGGTGCGAACAAAAGGCCAACCGCTTCACACTACCTGAAGACATCCCCCAAACGGGTTCTGGAAACAAACCCACACCCGCCTTACTTCGTTGATCTGCAATCTGCAACACCATAAAAGCGGGCGTCTTTCCCTTCCAGGAAGACGCCCGTCATCTCTCAATTTCTTATACCGCGTTTGACCAGCTCGACCACCGCGCGCTCATCGCCCTGATCCGCAGCCGCCTTCCACCAGCGTATTGCCAACTTGTTGTCCTTGGGCACACCGCGCCCTTCCGCGTAGCAGCGTCCCAGCCAGGACTGCGCCTGCGGCAGACCCTGTTCGGCCGCCTTGCGGATCAGCGCTATGCCTTCCGGTGACTTTGGATTCCAGCGTGAAAGGCAGGCGCCCAGCATAAAAGTAGATTCAATATGTTCCTGGCCCGCAGCCGCCCGCAGCCATGTTTCCGCCATCTTGCGATCCTTCTCGACCCCGTCTCCGGCCACATAGCAGCTTCCCAGATAAAACTGCGCGTCCGCATGGCCCTGCTCGGCCGCCGCTCGATACCATTTCACCGCTTCAGCCGCATTGGCCTTGACGCCCTCCCCTTCATGGAAGCAACGTCCCAGTTGGTACTGCGCCGGCGCATAGCCCTGTTCGGCCGCCTTGCGCCACCAGTAGACCGCGTTGCCGCGATCCTTGGCCACGCCCTGACCGCTGTAGAAACACTTCCCCAAATTGTACTGCGCGGTCACATGTCCCTGATCGGCCGCCTTGAGGAACCATTGCGCCGCATCCCGACCGCGCTTGGTATACAGACAGTAGCCGCCCAGATCGTTCTGAGCCTGCACATGTCCCTGACGGGCCGCCTGCGTCCACCAGTGCACCGCCTCATCCTTGTCCCGGGTTACACCCTTGCCCATCATGTAACAACTGCCCAGCGCATACTGAGCCTCGGCATTGCCCTTTTGCGCCGCCTGCCTCGTTGCTTCGATCTGCTCCGGCGTCGGCTCCGGCTCCTCATCCTCAGCGGCCCATGCCGCGCCCGAAAGCCCCAAAAAGATCAGCATCACGCCCATCCATCTGTGCCATCCTGTTAACTGCCGCATTTTCATTCCTTCTCCCTGTTTTATGTAATTGTTGTTCTTTCAAGCCCCTGCACATTCCCCAACGCCTTCGCGTCTCCAGTTCCTAGACAGCGTCCGACGAATGCGTATAAGGCATTTTTTTCATATAGTACACCAGCATGATAACGGTAACAAATTCCGACAGCGTATCCGACAGCGGCAGACTGAGCCACACGCCATCCAGCCCGAAAAACAGCGGCAGAACGATGAGCGCCGGAATGAGAAACAATAGCTGACGCGTCGTCGTCAAAAAAACCGCCATCCGCGCCTGTCCTATCGACTGGAAAAAGCTGGAGATGACAATCTGCGAACCAACGATCACAAAGGCCAGCGATGACAGCCGCATGCCGGAAACCGTCAGTTTCAGAAGTTCCGGATCGGAGGTGAACAGGCGGCTTATCGGCTGGGGGAAAATCTCGAAGATCAGGAAGCCCACCGCCGTCACCACGGTTCCGGCCGTAATGCTCAAACGCAGCGTCCGGCTCACCCGATCCATGCGGCGCGCGCCGAAGTTGTAGCCGACAATGGGCTGCATTCCCTGGGTCAGTCCCGCGACCACCATCCCCATCAAAAAGAGCACCCGGTTGATGATGCCGTAGGCGCTGACCGCGATATCGCCGCCGTAGGTCAGCAAGCGCATGTTGATGACGGCGACCACGCAGCAGGCACAGACGTTCAACAGAAAAGGCGCCATGCCCACTGTAATGATGGAATAGAGGATATCCGGCCTCGGCCGGAAAATGCCGCGCTGGAACCGTATCAGACTTTTCCGCTGCGCAAAGTGCGACAGAACCCAGACAAGGCCGCCCATCTGCGACAACGTGCTGGAAAGCGCCGCGCCGGTCATTCCCCAGCGCCAATGGGCGATGAACAGCCAGGCCAGCGGCACATTGAGCAGCACGGTCAGAAGAAGCGACATCATGGCCTTGCGGGGATATCCGGTGGCGCGCATCACGTGGTTGAGATTGAAGGTTGGATAGGTCACCGGCAGCGAAAGCAGGCAGATCCGCATGTAGTCGCGCGCATAGGGAAGCGCTTCGTCACTGGCGCCGAAGAGACGCAGCAAGGGATCCAGAAAGAGAACCGACAACACCGCAAGGGTGACCCCGCAGATGAGTGAAAGTGTCAGCACGCAGCCCATCGAACGCGACGCGTCCTCCTGCCGCCCCTCGCCCAGGCGGATGGAACTGATCGCCGCGCCGCCCAGCCCGAGCAGAAGCCCAACGGCCAGCGTCAGATTCATGATGGGAAAGGAGATGGCAAGACCGGTCAGGGCCAACGGGCCTTCGTAGTGACCGATGAACGCGGCGGAGATGATGTTGTAAAGCGAAATCGCCGTCTGTCCAACGATGGCTGGCGCGGAATAGCGGATCAGCAGACGGCCGATCGGCTCAATGCCCAGGGGATGGAAATCCGTCATAAAAACCTCGCAGCTGTTCTTTCCCAAAACTTCCCTTTGTTTTTTACCACAACATATCTTGGGCACGTCGCATCGACTTCATTGAAGATGGGCAATAATAATAACATATTTGCGCAAGCTGGCAATTTTTCCCTTCGCCTGTTTCTTCCAGGAAATTTTCATGACACATTTTTCACCACGCCAGGCAATTTAAAGTTTTGACTTCCCGCGTAAATCTGACTATCAAACATAAAAGATGTCGCGGTCTTCTGCTTTGCCGCTTTTAGGGCAAAGCGGTTTTGCGAACGGGAATCCGGAAAAACGGCATCCGGTGAAACGGGAATATTTGCATTCCCGGCGGCAATGTCATAGTCTTGGCATTCAAAAAATTTCCAGGCAGGTTCAAAGACGTGGATTTTACATTTATCAAACAGGTCATTCCTCTTTACACGGAAGCCGCGTGGCTGACGATGCACATTGCCCTGATCGGCATTCTGCTTTCGCTTGTCGTCGGCCTGATTTGCGCGCTTATCCTCTACTACCGGATTCCGGTCTTGCGCACCATCACCAGCTGCTACATCGAACTTTCGCGCAATACCCCCCTGCTGATCCAGCTGTTCTTCCTGTACTTCGCCCTGCCCAACATAGGCATCAAGCTGAGCGGCATGCAGTGCTGCATCATCGGCCTGACTTTTCTGGGAGGTTCCTACATGGAGGAAACCTTCCGCAGCGCACTGGACACCGTCGGCAAAGTACAAATTGAAAGCGGTCAATGCATTGGCCTGACCAGGGCCCAGATCATGCGCTACATCGTGCTGCCCCAGGCGGTGAGCGTTTCCATACCGGGTTTCTGCGCCAACGTCATGTTTCTCATCAAGGAAACTTCCGTCTTCAGCATCGTCGCCGTTGCGGATCTGATGTATGTGGCAAAGGATCTCATCGGGCTCTACTACAAGACCGACGAAGCGCTTCTGCTCCTGGCCCTCTCCTACTTCATCCTGCTGCTGCCGGTTTCCATGCTGGCATCCTATGCGGAAAGGAGGCTGCGCTATGCTCAGTTCGGAAATGCTTGATGCGATTTCAACGTCGTTCAGCGTCTTTTTCCAGGGCAAGAACTTCATCCGGCTGCTCATGGGCTTATGGGTCACCATCAGCATCGCGGCGGTGTCTGTCGTCCTTTCGATTTTCTTCGGCACGCTCTTCGGCATGATCATGACCATAAAGAACCGCGCCGTGCGTATTCTGAGCAAAATTTACCTCGAATTCATGCGCATCATGCCCCAGCTCGTCCTGCTGTTTCTGGCCTACTACGGACTCACCCGCAGTCTTGGCATCTCTCTTTCGGGCGAAGCGGCCTCCATACTGGTTTTTACCCTCTGGGGAACCGCCGAAATGGGTGATCTGGTGCGCGGCGCACTGCAGTCGGTACCGCGGCATCAGTACGAAAGCGGCATGGCCATAGGATTGACCAACCGCCAGATCTTTTGCCACATCGTGCTGCCGCAAACCCTGCGCCTTCTCGTGCCGATGTCGATGAATCTGGTAACGCGCATGATTAAGACCACTTCGCTGGTCGTCTTTGTGGGCGTCATCGAAGTTGTCAAAATTGGGCAGCAGATCATAGAAGGCAACCGGTTGAAGGTGCCGACCTGTTCCATCGCCGTGTACGCGGTGATCTTCTTCATGTATTTTTTTGTCTGCTGGGTGTTTTCACTGCTGGCGAACATTCTGGAAAAACGCCAGAAAGAGTAGGACATCCCGGTATAAAAGAGAGAGGCCACCATGGCTTTACTGGAAGTACAGCATTTGCGCAAATCCTTTGATGAACACGAAGTTTTAAAGGATATCTCCTTTTCGGTGGAAAAAGGCGAAGTTATCGTCATTGTCGGTCCTTCCGGCTGCGGCAAATCGACGCTTCTGCGCTGCATCAACGGTCTGGAATCAATCCAGGGAGGAACAATCCTGCTGGATGACGAGGTTATCTCCAACCGCACCAAGGACATGCACCTGATCCGCCAAAAAGTCGGCATGGTCTTCCAAAGCTACGATCTTTTTCCCCACATGAACGTGCTGAACAACATCCTGCTGGGACCGCTCAAGGCACAAAAACGCAACCGCGCCGAAGTGGAGCGGGAGGCTCTGGAATGGCTGGAACGGGTTGGCCTGCCGGACAAGGCGCTCTCCTATCCCCGGCAGCTTTCCGGCGGACAGAAGCAGCGCGTCGCCATCGTCCGCGCGCTCTGCATGCATCCGGAAGTGATGCTCTTCGACGAAGTGACCGCCGCGCTGGATCCGGAGATGGTGCGGGAAGTGCTGGACGTGCTGATGAACCTCGCGGAAGACGGCAAAACCATGCTCATCGTCACCCATCACATGGAATTTGCCCGAGCCGTCGCCGACAAGGTAATCTTCCTGGACAGCGGCCTCATCGTCGAAGAAACCACGCCCGCCCAGTTCTTCAACCATCCATCAAGCGAGCGCGGACGCAAATTTTTGCAAAATTTCACCTTTGAGGTACGCAAGAAGTAGAGGTATTCTTGCCGCGCTGTTCAAAGAGCAGCAAAAAACATTTAATGACAGGAGGCAGAATCATGAAAAAAGCAGTATGGGCAGTTCTGGTAGCCGGCCTCGCGCTGATCTTCGCGGGAAGCGCCATGGCGAAAAACGACACGGGCCGCACGGTTGAGCAGATCAAGAAGAGCAAACAAATCGTCATCGCGGTGTTCAGTGACAAAAAGCCTTTTGGCTATGTCGACGAAAACGGCGAATATCAGGGCTACGACGTCTACTTTGCCAACCGCATCGCCAAAGACCTGGGCGTGAAAGTCAAGTTCGTTCCTGTTGAACCGGCCGCCCGCGTTGAGGTGCTGGATACCAACAAGGTTGACCTCGTACTGGCCAACTTTACGAAGACGCCGGAGCGCGCACAAAAAGTCGACTTCGCCCTGCCCTACATGAAGGTGGCGCTGGGTGTCGTTTCCAAGGAAAGCGCACTCATCACCGCTCCGGAACAGCTGAACGGCAAAACGCTCATCATCGTCAAGGGCACGACGGCTGAAACCTATTTCTCCGAAAACTATCCGAAAGTGAAGCTGCTCAAGTTCGAGATGTATGCAGACGCCTACAAAGCGCTGCTGGATGGCCGCGGCGACGCCTTCAGCACTGACAATACGGAAGTGCTGGCCTGGGCAATTGAAAATCCCGGCTACAAAGTCGGCATCGAATCGCTTGGCAATCTCGACACGATCAATCCGGCGATCAAAAAAGGCAATGCCAGCCTGATGAAATGGCTCAACGAGGAGATCGTCAAACTGGGCACCGAAAACTTCTTCCACGCCGACTATGAAGCCACCCTGCGGGCGGTCTACGGTGCAGAAAGCGACGCCAACAGCATCGTTGTAGAGGGTGGAAAGATCTGAGAAAGCTTTCCCAAAAACGATATGGAAAAAGCCCCGGCCAAAAACCGGGGCTTTTTTGTTCTTATTCGGACAGATTATGTGAGGTCCGTTTTCCCGATCAACCACTCCAGGGCATTGATCCTGCGAATGCCTTCATAATCGGCTTCCGGATCCTCATCCAGCGTGAGTATCACTTTGGGATAGTTGTCTGAAATCTTTTGCAGAGACGTGAGCTCACGACGGAGAGTGCTTTCATCCCGCACGCTGGATGCAACCTGGATATACTGAACACCACGCTGGTTTCTTGCGACAAAGTCCACTTCCCCATCGTCGATCTTGCCGACAGAAATCTCATAGCCCCGGCGGAGCAATTCCAGATAGACGATGTTCTCCAGAATATGTCCCACATCTGTGCCACTGGTCCCGAGCAGCATATAACGCAGGCCGATATCAACCACGTAATATTTTTCCAGCGTTTTCAGATATTGCTTTCCGCGGATGTTGTAGCGCTTTGCCCGATAGAGAATGAAACTCTCCATTAGCCCTTCCAGATACCGTTCCACAGTTTTCACGTCAATTTTTCGTCCGGAGGAAGTCATGGTATCCGCAATTTTTTTTGTAGACAGCTGGCTTCCGATGCTGTCGAACACGAACCGGGTCACACTCTCCAGCATCATGGTGTCCGCGATCTTTTTCCGGGCGGCGATATCCTTGACCACGATTGTGTTGTACACACCTTCCAGATAATCCCGTAGCGCAGCCGGCTGTCCCTTAAGTTCCAGCGCATAGGGAAAGGAACTTCCTAGAAGATAGTCCCGGTACTTTCCCGCAAGATTTTCTTCGTTACCCGTAGAGAGTACATATTCGCCGAAAGACAGGGGCAGCATTTTGATCTCCACATAACGCCCGGAGATCAGTGTGGCAATTTCGCTGGAAAGCATGTAGGCATTGGAGCCGGTCAGGTAGATATCCACATTTTTCCGGATATAAAGGCTGTCGATCACGGCAGGGAAGTCGGTGCAATGCTGAATCTCGTCAAGAAACACATATGTCATCTTTCCAGGAACAAGACGCTCTTTGACGTAGGCGTGTAAGGCCGCAGGCTCCCGCAAGGAGAAGAAATCAAAATCCTCAAGATTCACCGCAACAATTTGATTCTCCGAAATACCCCCATTTGCGCGCAGATAGTCCTGATAGATCTCCAGCAAAGTGGATTTTCCGCAACGCCGGACACCGGTTACGACTTTGATTACTTGCTTGTCGCGGAAACTGACAAGCTTATCCAGATATTCTTTCCGCTCCAGTCTTTGCAGCATCGTATCGCACCTCCATTGCCACCCCAACAAAGCATATCATCCAAAAACTGAGAAAAAAGC
>JAFPZV010000093.1 GCA_017417085.1 Deltaproteobacteria bacterium
ACCAGCCGTTTCCGTGTCGTTTCGGCAGAGGTATGGCAAATGCCCGTGCCGCCCGCCTTTTCCCAGGCGTTGATATTGGCGCTGTAGTCGTCAATGAGAATATGATCTTTTGAACCGGCAAAGCGGATCTTGTCCCGGCGCAGCACCGTGTTGACCTCCAGGGATGGGGCGACATGGCGCCGTATCCATGTTTTTTTGTCTTCGGAGGCCTCCGGAATGTTGCGTTCCGGTTTGGGCACGCCGGTCAGGATGACCACCTGCTCCGGACCAAGAAGCGCCAGAAGCTCGTGCAGCAGGGCCACGGTTTCGGGGAATGGTCTGAGTTTGCCATAGAAGTGGCCGACCTCTCTCATGGCCGCAAACATCAGGTCGTCATCCCGGGGGCTTTGCCGCCCCTGTTTTTGAGGATCCATGCCGCACAGTTCCCGCACACCGCTTTCAAAGTCGGCCAGGACGCCGTCCATGTCGAAATAGATCTTCAATGGCTCTTCCTTTGCCAATGGCCCGAAGGCCCTGTTTTCATATGGGAAACCCGTTAGCCAATATAATGTATACGCTCCGGTTTGAAGCGCGTTTCCCGCTCCCGGTGCGCCTCGTCCTCTGTGGGATAGCCCAACGGGAAAACGGCAAAGGCGCTGAGTTCTTCGGGCAGGGGCAGGATTTCCGCCACCTTGTTCATGCGTTCGGGGCGCGGCGCAACGCCCAGCCATACGCCGCCCAGTCCCTGGGAGACGGTTTCCAGCCACATGTTTTCCACGCAGGCCGCCAGATCAAGCGGCGCTCCGCCCTGGAAACGGCAGTCCGGCCGACAGGCCACCACAATGGCCAGCGGCGCTCTGGCCGCCGGCCCCGCATAGGGGCTGATTTGAGAGAGCGCTTCCAGTTTCTCCCGGCTGCCGACCACGAAAAATTCCCAGGGCTGCTGGTTGAACGAGGAGGGCGCGGCCATGGCGGCCCGCAGAATCTGTTCGATTTTCTCCGGCTCCACCGGCCGCTCCTGAAAATGCCGTACGCTTCTTCTCTGAAAGATGATTTCCATGATGTTTTCCCTCGTTTCAGGCAAAAAGACCAGCCACCGTTTGCGCGTGTGGCTGGTCAACTTTCCTTGTCCCTAGTCCTCCGCCGAGGCATCGGGATTCTTCAGTTTGATGCCGACGTCTTTCATGGTTATGGTTATAAGCTGCTCGTTGGTTGGATTCGGGATCTGCGAGAGGCGTGTAGCCTGGCGCTCGACCGCCTTTTCAAAGAGATTGCGTATATAGCGGCCGTTACCAAACTTGCGGTCCCGATTCTTTGTATTGACGCGTATCCACGGCTCAAGCCAGCGTTCGACATCGGGCGAGAGGACGTACTGGCTCTTTTTCGCGTTCATGCGGAAGATCGCCGCCAGTTCCTCTGCCGTGTAGTCGGGGAAGTGGATGTAGCGGTTGAAACGGCTCTGCAGGCCGGGATTAGCGTCGATAAAATGCTTCATCTCGTCCGTATAACCCGCGACGATAACGACCAGCCGATCGCGTTCGTCTTCCATTCGCTTGAGGAGCGTGGCGATGCACTCCGAGCCGTAGCCCTGTTTGCCATCGCCTTCGGTGATGGCGTAGGCTTCATCAATGAAAAGCACGCCATCGCGCGCAAAGTCAATCACCTTGCCGGTTTTGACCGCCGTTTGGCCGACATATTCCCCAATAAGTCCGCCGCGGTCGGTTTCGACAAGGTGCCCGTTCTTCACAATGCCGAGAGCTCGATAGATTTTGGCCATGATACGTGCAACCGTAGTCTTGCCCGTACCGGGATTGCCGGTAAAGACCATGTGGTATGAGACGGGCGCGACCTTGTAGCCTGCCGCCTGGCGTCGTTTTGCCATCTGCACGAGGCTGACGAACTTCTCGACTTCGGCTTTGACCTCTTTCAGGCCGATAAGCGAGTTCAGCTCGGCAATGGCCTCTTCGACCGTCGGAACCTTGTCCGGATCGGCGGGAACGTACTTGACTCCCGGCGGTGGCTGCATGGTCCATTGCTGGCCTCCCTGTTTGACAGACGCTCCGAGATCGCCGAGATCTTGCATGGTTATGGTCATGAGCTGCTCTTTGGTCGGATTCTGGATTTCCGCGACGCGCATAGCCTGGCGCTCAACCGCTTTTTCAAAAAGATTGCGTACATAACGGCCGTTGCCAAACTTGCGGTCCCGGTCCTTTGTCCAGAGTTTCATAGCGGAATCAAGCCAGCGTTCGACGTCGGGCGAGAGGACGTACTGGTTTTTCTTCGCGTTCATGCGGAAAATTGCCGCCAGCTCTTCCGCCGTATAGTCGGGAAAGTGGATGTAGCGGTTGAAACGGCTCTGCAGACCGGGGTTGGCGTCGATAAAATGTTTCATCTCGTCCGTATAGCCCGCGACGATGACGACCAGCCGATCGCGATCGTCTTCCATCCGCTTGAGGAGCGTGGCGATGCACTCCGAGCCGTAGCCCTGTTTGCCGTCGCCCTCGGTGATGGCGTAGGCTTCGTCGATGAAGAGCACGCCGTCGAGCGCAAAGTCAATCACCTTGCTGGTTTTGACCGCGGTTTGGCCGACATATTCCCCGATGAGTCCACTGCGGTCGGTTTCCACGAGGTGCCCGCTCTTCACGATGCCGAGCGCACGGTAGATCTTGGCCATGATACGCGCGACCGTGGTCTTGCCCGTACCGGGGTTACCGGTGAAGACCATGTGGTAGGAGATGGGCGCGACCTTGAGGCCTGCCGCCTGCCGTTCCCGTGTCACTTGCACGAGCTTGGTGAACTTTTCAACTTCGGCTTTGACATCTTTCAGGCCGATGAGCGAGTTCAACTCGGCAATGGCCTCTTCAACAGTTGGAACCTTATCCGGATCGGCGGGCACGTACTTGACTCCAGGCGGCGGTTCCTGGACACCCTGTTTGGAAGAGGCTTTGTTGCCGCCTTTCTCGTTCTTTTTGTCCGTCACCTTTTGGGCAATGTCGCGTGGCGTCACGGGGCCCGTTTTACCATCCGGTTTTTCTGTCTGTATGGGCTTGTAAATCGCCAAAAGCATTGCCGCAATCATAAATGCCGGGCCTATCAGACGTCCCATCCATCCGCCCAGCCTGCCCTCACGATGCAGCAGCCAGCGGATAATCAGCGCCGGCACTGCCAGGACGATCGCATAGGCGAGCGTGCTGAACATCGTGTCCTCCTGTAGCGCAAAAAAGTAGCACACGATGAGCGCAATATCGACAAGGCACCCGAACGCCATGCCGGTGGTATATTCACCAGTTTTTTTGCTCTTCTTTTTTCCTTTTTCGTCCATTTCCCGCATCCTCTGTGGGTAGGGTTGCGGACCGCAGTTTCTGCGAGGCCGGCAACTACTTCAAATACTCTTCCATGCTTTTGCTTCCAGGTTCCGAAGAGAATTCCAGAGGTAGCTTGTCGGGGCTCCCCGCGGCCATCATGCCGAACGTCATCACATCAATATCGGTGCCCGGCGCAAGCTTGACGGACATGGTCCCCGGGTTTGCCAACTGCTCCTTGAGCATGCCGCCAAGTTTTGCATAGAAGGCGTTGCCTGACGAAGCCCATGACTCGGCCTGAGCCGTCAGCGCAGGAAGCAGGTTTACGGGCTCCGTCTTGGCCTGTTTGGCGAAAATGCCCAAAAGCATGGCGGCAAGACCCGAATCCTCATACGCGGAACTCATCGACGCAAGTTTAATCTGGGAGAGCATTTGCATCAGTTCGTCGGATTTATTGTTTTCCACTGTCTTTGCCAGGAAGGCAAGGATATCTCCCCGCAAGGCAAGATTCGTATCCAGTTTGCCCAGCCCGCGCGCAACCAGGCTTGAATTGCCGGTGTATCCTTCTTTTGTGATCGCATGATCCAGGGAAATGTCGGCGATGATGCCGTCGGGGGCAAAGCGGGCGATCTCGGCCCGGTACTGCTCCAGGAGTTCAAGCCCCACACGCAGTCCCTTCGTAACGAAATTCGCCTTCAGTTCCTGATCCTTGTCGTACCGCAAGGCAAGGTTCAGACCGTCGAGCCCAATGGCATCATTGCATCCAAGAGCCAGGTTCGCCACCAGCGGAAGCAGTCCGGAATCTTCGTAAACCAGCTTCGTGCTGGTCACGTTGTCCGAAAGCAGCTTGTTTAACCCTGCGGAATCCTTGGCCAACGACGGCAACTGCTTCAGTAGTGCCAGACCGTCACCCTTGACTGTCCAGCCAAATTCCAATGAACCAAACTCGCGCAGCTTGATGGAAGCATTGGCGTTACTTCCGGTTTCTGCCGAACTGCCGTTTACTCGCATGTCAAGCACCACGCCTTCTGGTGCATGGCGCATGGCCATTTCCTTGAACTTGCCCATGGCGCTTGGCGTCAGACGCAGCGCATTAATGGAAAAATCCAGTTTGTATGCGCCATCGTCGGAACCATCCATCGCCAGTGACAGGTTGTCAAGCGTGGCAAGGGCACCCTTTTCTGTTGTCTCAACCTTCAGATTCTCGAACGAAACAAGGGAAAAAGGCGGATTTCCACCGTAGATGTCCGCAAGCATCTTCAATGCGGTTTCGGGATCAGCTTTTTTGCCCGTATCGGAAATCTTCTTCCACAGTGCGGCCATTTGGGCAGGTTGAGGGATAATCACTCCGGAAAGGGTAATTTTATCCAGTGTTCCCGATGCTTCGCCCGATGCGAAGGCAATGCCGCTCATTACCTGGTTCGCTTTCCGTGGCTGGCCGTCTGTTCCCGGGGCGGGAACACCGCCCGGTTCTTCCAGGGACTTGACGGTAATGTTTACGGGGAGGGAATCTGGTTTGGAGGGCTCAAGTCTGATGGTGAGGTTTTCAGCCTGGGCGCCGTCCAGACGGTAATTCACAAGTTCCGAGAAAAAAACGCCCTTATCTTCCTGGGACGCGCTTTTCAACAGTGTGCCCAGCCGTTGATACCAGCCCTGCACAGTAGAGGTTTCCATGCTCAGGACCATTTTATCGCCGTTTTCCTCGGAGAAATCGGTCCAGCCGGAAATGACGGCCTTTTCCGCCAGCCTGGGCAGTTCACCCGGTTCATCGCCAGATTCCAGAAGCGCCTTTTCATCAAAGCCCTCAAGCCGGATCTGCTCAATGCGCCCCTTGTGCTGGATATTTCCCTGGGGACCGGTATATTCCAGGCCTGTGATAACCAGCGATTGTTCTTCGGCAGAAAAGGTCACTTTCTCCGCCTTGGCATGAGCAGCGGCCAGGGCATTGGCAATGGCATTTTCCACACTTATATCCACGGAGGGGACGTCAGGCGCAGGGGGAGCGCTGCCGTTGTTCTGGGCGATTTCTCCTCCTCCCGGCACGGGCTGCTGGATATCGGGTGTTGGCAGGATCTGCTGCTCCGGATCCTGAACGAGAGCGGCAAGAGCGGGGATGGCTTTAAGCTCGGCACGCAGCGCCTCTTCATCTACGGTGACGTTGGCGCGAAGGGTAACGAGATTATTCTGCTGGCCGCTTTCCAAGACTTCCACGGAAGTAAGGCTGTTGAGCTTGCGGAAAAGAGGGCGCAGATCCATCGCGTGCTCTTTGGCCTGCTCGGGCGTGAGCATGCCATTCAGACACTGGCGCAGGGCATTCATGCGGCTGTTTCCCTCGGCAGCGGCTTCGGTTTTTCCTGTGGCGTTCACTTCGTAAACGGCTGCCGGACTAATTTGGGGCTGCGCCATGCAGAGCAGGGCGGCCACGGATAGTGCGAGACAGAGTTTATGGTTCATAGAAAGCTCCTTTCGGACTTGAATCTTCCGCTGGAGAAGGGGGGATTCCCACGCCTTCCCAGTCGTCGTCGCGCTCAGGGTAGAGCATTTTTTCCGTGGTCAGCTTGAGAACGCTGCCATCGGACAGGGTAAAAAGGTTTTGTACGCAGGCCTTGCCCGCGCTTCGGCTCCCGTGGGAGCGGGCACGGCCCGCGGATGTCAGCGCGGCGATAAACAGTTCCGCGGCGCTGGCGGTGAACTGGTCCTGGACAAGGGAAATCGGCAGGTCGGCCCACTTTCCATTTTCCGTGGCAACAGAATTTTGGATCGATTTCCGGCTTTCCAGACGCAGAACCGTTTCGCCTTTGGGCAGGAACAACTTCGCGCATGCCACGCCCGCCTCCATGTTTCCCCCCGTGTTTCCACGCAGGTCGATAACGCAGCCTTCGTCCTCCGGCAGATTTTCCAGACAGGAGGTCAGTTCCTGCGGTGTCTGCCTGGCAAAGCGGAATATGCGCAGGACGGCCGGCGAGATGCGGATCCTTGCCACTGTCGGGTAATGGGCAAGCGCACGTTTCACAATGACGGTGCGCATGGGGCCGTCTTCGCCGTGCACGGCAAGAACAACGGTGGAGCCGTCTGCCCCGCGTATGTCCCGCGCAATGTCGCTCAATGCCATGCCGCGTACGGATCGCCCGTCAACGTCCTTGAGAATGTCCCGGTACCGGATGCCTGCGGTTTCGGCCGGAGAACCCGGGTTGGGAACGCAGCGCACGCGTTTTTGACGGTCTTCAAAGATGTCCATGCCCACTCCCGCAGGATAATCCACCGCAAGGCTTTTCATCATGGCGAGCTCCCGGGCACTGGTATAGGAAGCGTAGGGGTCGAAATCACGCAGACACTTTGTTACGCTGTCGGGATCTCCCTGCCGGAAAGCCTCATGCAGAAGGGTTGCATCCCAGTCTTCATCCGCAAAGAAAGACCATTTGCGGATGATGTCTTCCATTTCCCTTGCGGGCGAAAATTTCGCCGGCGTGGTGCCGAACGATATTCCCGGCCACGCCACGCACAACAGTGCGGCGGGAGGCACAAGTCCGAGAAAGGATCGACGTGAAAGCATGGCGGCACTCGGAGCGTGGGCGCCTACATACGGCTCAGGGCGTCGGCTTCGGCTTCAAGACGCTTCAGTTCCTCCTGCATACGACGGATCTTTGCGGCCTTCTGTGCCTCGCTTTCGCCTGTGGCGGCCGAGACCTTTGCAGTTTTCTTCGCCTTGTTTTTGCCTGTGGCGGCTGTCGGCGCGGCCTGCTCACGGCGTATATTGTCTTTGAGCGACTTGATGTCGGCATTGACCTGGTTCAGATCCCTTTTCTGCGCCGCTACACTGGCCTGCTTCTGATTTTTCCGCTTTTCCAGGGAGGCCGATTCTTCCTGCAGCTGGGCGTTTTCCTCCTTTACCTCCTCGTACCTGGCTTCGCGGTCCTGGATGCGCTGTTCATAGTTTTTGGGGCTGTAGCCAAAAAGCCCGCCCTGGCGCGGGTCGCCGGTGTTTGCCCCCAGACATCCGGAGAGAAGCAGTGCGCCGCAAAGGGCGGGAATGGTGAGCCGTTTTTTCATAGTGGACTCCTTATCAGCATGGCAAGGTTACACGTCCAGGCGCACGGAAATATTGGCCAGACGTTTGTTGTAGGCTTTCATGTCCTTGATTTGCTTGTCCAGTTTGGCAATTTCGGCGTCCAGCTTCTGCGCATGGCTCGTATTGCCATGAGCCCTGGCCTCGGCGGATGCCTGGCGCCGTTTCTGCACATCTTTCTGCAGGTTGGCAATATTCTTGTCGGAATCTGTTTCCAGGGCTTGTACTTTCTTGCGTTCTGCGCGCATCTGGTCACGGGTGGCGGCGTTCTTTTTGTACTGCGCTACAAGAGCATTGGACTCCTTGTCCAGCGCCTTGATATCCTGTGCCAGCTTGGCGTTGTACTCGCGGGTCTG
>JAFPZV010000094.1 GCA_017417085.1 Deltaproteobacteria bacterium
GCCGGGTAATACGTTCGTTCTGCACCGCGCGGAGCTCGGCAAAGCGCTGATCCAGTTGAAAGGTGGTGATGGGCTCGTCTATCACGACGGCGGCAATACGGCTGACCTCTTCGGCCACCGCCTGGCCGGCGCCGGAAAACAGAAACAGCCCGGCGCACAATATACAGAATATTTTTTTCATGCTTCATTCCTTCTCGGCAATATGTTGCACTTCTATGGACTTCCACCAAACAACGTTTTGTCAAACAAACGAAAAGATAAAATGATACCTTGGATACAGCCGCACGGCAAGATGCAACACGATTTTATCGCATTCCCCCTGCAGCGTTTCTTCCTCTCTTTCAAGATCGCTCTTTTAAAGAACATGTGCGGGCATTGCCCGCAGCGTGTGCAGCCGCTCCCCCCAGCGGATGCTTGCGCGCATACGCGCCAAACCAGAGCAGGTACACGGCCAGCAGCACGGCAAACAGCAGCAACAAACAGCGGCTCAGGATGATCTGGCCGCACAGCTTCAAAAGGGTGCAGAACACAATGACGGCGGCAATACTGGCAAAACTTTTATGCACATGCTGTGCATAACCCTGACGAACCACCACCTCATGCAAACGGACACCGCAGGGAAATCCAATCATTCCGCCAGCGGCGACCAGCAGGGAAATCCACACCACGCGGTACGCAACGTTTCCCTGATGCACAACATAGGTCAGCCCACCACACAACGTGGTAACCAGCAGCAGCAAACGCACAGCATTGGCGGTTTCCCGTTCCGGAACCCGAAAGCCGCCGGCCAGCATTGGACGCATCAGTACCGCGCCGCCAATACCCAGCACCGAACTGAACACGCCGGCGCCCAACCCGCCGACAAAAGCCCAAAAACTTTCCCGGCCGGTATATGTCCGGGGCTGGCCCGAGGAAAACGCCGTGGAGCCCAAAACCGTCTGAAGGCCTATGACGGCCATCACCACCATAAACAGGATCAGCAAACCGGAATCACCACACAGCCGATAGGCAAAACGGTTGATTGGAGCCCCGCTGAACGACGCGAGAAAAGCACCCGCCGCCAGCGGCAGCACCAGCGCATTGCCCAAAGATCGGCGCCCCCAGCCAATCGCCGGCGTTGTTTTGATGGCGGTCGGCAAGACGGAAGGAACCATTTGCAGCAGTCCGATACCTACCGCCTCCATCGGAGTCAGGCCCATAATCAGCATGGACGGCACCACCAGCCAGCCGCAGCCAATTCCCCAGTATCCGCCCGCAAACATGCCCAGCAACCCGACAAGCGGGCCCAAAACTACAATTGCCCAGTTTATATCACCAAACATTCGGCTTGATATTCCCGCGTCTCCGCATCCTTCTCGTCTTTAAAATCTTCCTGTCAGGACCGCATCATGATAAATCCCATTTGCCGGCCCGTCTGCCCCTTGTCGCGGCGATAGGAGAAAAAAAGTTCCCGGTTCTTAAACGTACACCACGGTGTGGCATCGGCAATTTTGGCCGGATCCACCCCGCCCCGTTCCAGCTGCAAGCGGCAGCAGCGGGCAATATCCAGCTGCCAAAACTGACCAATCTTCTTTTCGGCGGCAATTTCGTTCCAACGAACTCCGGCTTTGACAAATTCATCCCGCACCACCCGATCCACCTCATAATGGGCGGCGGAAATCCCCGGCCCGATAGCGCAGTACAGATCGCCGGCCTGGGCCTGAAACAGTTCCCGCAAGGCATCCAGCACTTTGCCGAGAATCCCCTTGACCGCCCCGCGCCAACCGACATGCGCCGCCGCGATCACCTGGGCAACCGGGTGCCAAAACAGCACCGAATAACAATCCGCCGTCAGAATACCCACCATGATCTGCGGCTGATTGGTGATTATGGCATCGCATTCCACTGCCAGAAAATGCCCAAGATCCGGATTGGGTTCACTGATAACCAATATGTTGTTGCCGTGCACCTGCCGCACGGTCAGCAAACTGGCCGGAGAAACATCAAAGGCCCGGCACAGCGTAGAACGGTTGCCCTCAACGTTGTAGAGCGTGTCCTCGGTATTGAAGCCCAGATTCAACGAATGAAAAGGCGGACGGCTGACTCCACCGTTACGGGTACTGAAACCAGCATAAAGCGGAAAATTCTGCGCCCATTCCGGTTGCAAAAAATTGATTTTATTCTGCCGCACCATTTTCATATGACAGTACCTCCCAAAGCGCAATTTTTCCTGCTCCATTTCATCTCTGTCGAGATGCTGCTTAAACCGAAACGTCCTGCGCATTCTCCCTCAAACGTTGGAGAACACCCGCCATATCGGCGGGCAGCGCACTGCAAAACTCCTGATAGTTCCCTGTACGCGGATGGATAAATCCAAGCAAATCCGCGTGCAGGGCCTGACGCCCAAGATGGAGAACAAGCCGTTTTAAAACCGGATCGGCGATTTTTTTTACCCATCCCGGGTGACCATACACAGGATCCCCCACGACCGGAAAACCAAGTTTGGCCATATGTACCCGAATTTGATGCGTACGCCCCGTTTCCAGACGCAAGGCTATCAGCGTCATCCGATCCCTGGGAAAACGGGCCATCACCTGCCAATGGGTAACGGCCTCC
>JAFPZV010000095.1 GCA_017417085.1 Deltaproteobacteria bacterium
CAGAGCGGCAACAGGTGGTACGTGTGTTCATAGATGCGGTTATACGAGCTGTGCCTACGGCGCGTCATACTTCCATGAATGCTGCTACATTGCCGTCTTTTGTGCTGGTTGTGGCTCGGGAAAAAGGACATCCTGTTCAACTGGTCAACGCCTTTGAAGAACCTGTATGGTCGTCCAAGGGGGGGCTGGTTGCAGTTTCGCGTAAAAAACTGGAAGCAGAATACGACAGTTTGAAGAGTACTTGGGGTATTGCTGGCCTCGAATATCGCGTTCCTGATGAGCCTTTAAGCAAGGTGTTGGAGGAGGTGGTCAAGCATGTCATCTGAACATGCCTGTTTGGCAATGCGACTGGAAGGCCCGCTTCAATCTTGGGGTTCTTCCAGCCAGTTCAACCGCCGTCTGACAGATCTATTGCCCACCCGCAGCGCGGTCAGTGGAATGCTGTGCGCCGCGCTGGGACTGGAACGTGGTTCAGAGGCGGAATCCCGGTTTCTGGTCCGTTGTAATCGGCTACATATGCTGGCTGTGGCCCTGCCATGCCGGAGCCGAGAGCGGATGTTGGCTGTGCGGCGTTTGGAGGATTACCATACCGTACAGAATACTCGCAAAGCGGGCGGTGGCCTGAAAGATTGTCATATCACCAAACGCCATTATCTTTTGGATGCAGCCTTTCTCGTGTTTTTGAGCGGTGATAAGGGCACATTGGACGAAGCTGCCTCTGCTCTGCAAGATCCTGTCTGGGGATTGTGGTTGGGCCGAAAAGCCTGCATTCCTTCAGCTCCAGTCTTTGTTGGATTATACAGCAATGAGGCTGAAGCCGTGCAGGCCTGTTTGCCCGATACGCTTGAACACTACGTCAACGTCCGGGATGCCCAATCTTTTATCGAAGGCAGCGACAGTGTGCCCGATATGCCGCTTTCCTTCAATTCGTCGGATCGCCGTTTCGCGTTGCGCCGTGTCATCAAAAGTACAGATGTTAAACGAGTTGGACAAGCGTGAGAAACTTTCAGATCTTTGACAACCAAAAACTGACTTCCCATTGGTATGGAAATGCGGTTTCCGGAAAACCTTCCGGGGCAGGCCTGTGTACAGGAGAATAATCATGCGTCTTGATTCAGAGGTCATTCCCATCAAGGAGCGCAGTTCCATGCTTGCCTTGAGCTACGGCCGTCTGGACGTGGAGGACGGCGCGTTGGTTCTGGTGGATGTCAACGGCGTGCGGATGCAGATCCCCCTAGGCGGATTGGCCTGTATTCTGCTGGAACCGGGAACCACAGTTACGCACGCAGCCGTAGCTCTAGCGGCAGACTGCGGCACGCTTCTTCTCTGGATAGGGGAAGGCGGTGTACGGTTGTATTCCGCCGGTCAGCCTGGCGGGGCGCGTGCGGATCGCCTGCTCTATCAGGCGAAGCTGGCCCTGGATGATAATTTGCGCCTGAAAGTGGTGCGGGCGATGTACGCGTTCCGTTTCGGTGAGGAGCCGCCCCAGCGCCGCAGTGTTGAGCAGTTGCGTGGCATGGAAGGCGCGCGTGTCCGGGAAATGTACAAGCTTATTGCCTCCCGCTATCGTTTGAAATGGGGCACGCGCAGCTATGATCCTCGAGACTGGGATGCCGCCGACCCGCTCAATAAGGCCTTGAGTGCGGCCAATCACTGTCTATACGGGGTTTGCGAGGCGGCCGTACTGGCGGCAGGTTACGCTCCTGCCATCGGTTTCATCCACACTGGCAAACCACTGTCCTTTGTTTATGACATCGCCGACCTGTTCAAATTCGATACGGTTGTCCCCGCAGCTTTTAGAGTCTTTGCCGAAAAACGGGGAGAGGAAACGCTGACTCGCGACGTGCGTTTGGCCTGCCGCGATTTGTTCCGTGAGCAGAAGTTGCTGCGTCGAATTATTCCAACCATTGAGGAAGTGCTGGCCGCAGGTGGAGAAACTTTGCCGCCGCCGCATCCGGAAGCCATGCCGGTGGCGTTCCCTGACAAGGAGGGACTGGGCGATGTTGGTCATCGTAACTGAAGCGGCACCGCCCCGTTTACGCGGTTTTCTGGCGCGCTGGTTACTGGAAGTGCGGGCTGGAGTATATGTGGGCGACTATTCCGTACGTGTTCGGGAACGGCTGTGGAAGGTTGTAACCGAAGAGCTTGAGGACGGCAACGCGGTGCTGGCCTGGAGCACAAATAATGAATCAGGATTTTCCTTTTTGACCGCCGGGGAAAATCGGCGCGAACCTGCTGAGTTTGATGGATTTTCGCTGGTAAAATTTTTGCCGGAAGACAAGGATGCTTCAAAGGCCGATTGATTGGTAGATTTTATAGCAATACGTAACACATGAGTATTATACATGTTTTAAGGAAGAGTGTTCCCCACGCCTGTGGGGATGAACCGTTTTTGCGGAGAAGGAAGGCGATGCCTTCTTGGTGTTCCCCACGCCTGTGGGGATGAACCGAACAGGGCAGGGCTTTCGCCGAGTTCAAGGCCGTGTTCCCCACGCCTGTGGGGATGAACCGACCCTCGACGATTTCAATAGAGCACTGTTGAGGTGTTCCCCACGCCTGTGGGGATGAACCGCAGGAGTACTGGTCGTTGCTGTTGTACTCGTAGTGTTC
>JAFPZV010000009.1 GCA_017417085.1 Deltaproteobacteria bacterium
TGCACGTTACAGTGTCTCCGGCGAAGTTTGCCCCGCATCCAGCAGGAAGTACCGGTGCCGTGGGCAAAAGGCCCGCAAACTGCCGGGCATGTCCGCAAACAGTTCCGAAACATCCTTTGGTGCCTGCCAATTCCGGCTGCCATTGTAGATCACCAGCGGAAAAACCGGCGGCAATCCTTCCTTCTGCTCAACCTGCCCGGATTTCACCAGATCGAGCAGCAAGAGCGCTGTATAGGAAAGCATCCTGAGCGCCATCCAATGATCCGGCGTACTCTGAAATTCCAGGAGCAGGGCTACGTAGCACCACTGTCCTCGTTTCCAGCCCACCCGCCAGACGATATCGTCGTGCCGCTCGCGCAGATCCCCGGTCACCCAGGAGCCCGGATACCGCTCCAGCGTAGAGAAATCCAGTTCAGATACAAAATCTTCCGGCACAAAGTCCCGCAAAAGCGAGGCAACCATCTCCGGATTGCTGAAAAACTGTTTGTAGGCCGCATCATGCGGAGTTCGTTCCATACTCATTTTACTCTTTTTCCAGATAGTCCTCCAGCGCCTTCAAAGCGGCCGGCATGTTACGCCGTCCAAAACCGATGCGCAGATGATTGCCGGTATCCTCGTAGACCGTTCCCGGCAGCAGCAAAACGCCGGCATCCCGCGCCAGCTTCTCGCAGAAGGGTTCTACCGCCTCGCCGAGCAATTTGGGAAAGGCAATGGGGCCAGCCTGTGGCCGTTGCCAGCTGAAGCGATCGGCATGGCGGGCAAAAAAGTCATCCAGCAAAGCGAGATTCCGGACGATAATTTTGCGGTTGCGTTGCGCCAGCTGTTCCCGGTTGCGCAGGGCGATTTCTGCCAGCAGCTCGGCAGGTGCACTGTTGCAGATGGTGGTGTAGTCCTTGAGCGCCGCGACCCGTCGCAGCAGTTTTTCATCATGGGTGGCGATCCAGCCGATCCGCAGGCCCGCAAGCCCGTAGGTCTTGGACATAACGCCGATTGAAACGGTGGAAGGGCCACAGTCACAGGCGGCGGGCAGCAGATGGGACACGTCGTATTCGCTCCCGCGATAGACTTCGTCCACCAGAAGGGATGCGCCGCAGTCCTGCGCAATCGCCACGACCCGATGCAGTTCCTCCGCGGTAAGATGGCTTCCCGTGGGATTGTGCGGCGTGTTGAGAACGATGGCGCGGGTATTGGGGCGGACAAGTGCGCACAGTTCGTCGATATCCAGCCGCCAGCCGTTTTCCTCGCGCGCCCGCCAGAGAGAAAAAGGATGCCCCGAGGAACGCGCCACCTCCAGCAAGGACTGATAGCAGGGCCAGTGCACAATAACGTGATCGCCTTCGCCGAGCAGCGCCTGCATCAGCAGGAAGATGGCCTCCTGCGCTCCGCTGTGCACCAGCACTTCCTCCGGAGCGATGCTGTCGTAGACAGCGGCTATTTCCCGCCGCAGCGAAGGAGCGCCGGGAGCTTCGGTATAGCCCAACCAGAGCCGGTTCAGGCGTTCGGCCGCTTCCGGCTCCAGTGCCAGCAGATCGCCAACGCTTACCGACTCGCAGTCGGAGGCGCAGAGCAGATGCCGCACCGTGAATTCGTAACGCGCAAAGTAGCGCTCCAGTTTGAAAGGCGGCAGCATGACATAACTCCTTTCCGGTGTTTTAGCGCCTGACGGAAAAAGCCTCAAAGCCTTCCAGCGTGTCGGCATACTGCGCCTCCAGGCGTTCCACCCAGGATAGGGGAGGACCGCGGCGCGCCCACGTTTCCAGCGCCAGCAAAGCGTCAGCCTCCCCTTCAGCCGCCACTTTCACCGATCCGTCCTCCACATTGCTCACCCAGCCGGTCAGCTTCAGACTGGTTGCCTTTCTGCGGGTGGCGGCGCGAAAACCGACGCCCTGCACCCGTCCCCAAACTTGCAATTCCAGATGTCGTTTCATAAGAGCCCCCTTCCCCTTGCCATCCTTCATAAAAAACTTTTTTCGTTTTCTCCAAAAACGTCCGGCGTGAAAAAGCGGTTGCATCCGGTAAAAATCTTCAGATAAAACTGTGACACGAACGCTTGAAAGATACAAAAGATTTTGACGCTTCCCCCAAAAGGAATTTTTCCTGCGCGCACCGCGGGAAAAAATTTCATGCAAAGTCCTTGGGACATGCGCAAGCCCAATTTGACGAAAGGAGAACATACATGAGCAAAGTTCTGATTATCGGAGCAGGCGGAGTCGGACGGGTGGTCGCCCACAAATGCGCCCAGGCGCGGGATGTCATCGACGCCATGACCATCGCCTCGCGCACCCGTTCCAAATGCGACGCCATTGCCGCCGAAATTTCTTCCCTGCCGGTCAAGACGGCGCAGGTGGATGCGGACGATGTGGCGCAGACCACAGCGTTGATCAAGGCGGAACAGCCGCAGCTGGTGATCAACGTGGCGCTCCCCTATCAGGATCTGCACATCATGGACGCCTGCCTCGCCGCCGGTGTGGACTACCTCGACACCGCCAACTACGAGCCGCCCGACACCGCCCACTTCGAATACAGCTGGCAGTGGGCCTATGAAGACCGCTTCCGCGAAAAGAACTTGATGGCGCTTCTGGGCAGCGGCTTCGATCCGGGTGTGACCAACGTCTATACGGCACTGGCTGCCCAGGATTATCTGGACGAGATCCAGGAACTGGACATCATCGATGCCAACGCCGGCAATCACGGGCAGCCCTTTGCCACCAACTTCAACCCGGAGATCAACATCCGCGAGGTGACCGCCGTCTGCCGTCACTGGGAAGATGGCAAGTGGGTGGAGACGCCGCCGCTGTCCACCAAGCATTCTTTCGATTTCCCCGAAGGCATCGGGCCGATGAACATCTACCGCATGTTCCACGAGGAACTGGAGTCGCTGGTCAAGCACATTCCCACCATCCGCAAGGCCCAGTTCTGGATGACCTTCTCCGACAACTACCTGAAGCATCTGGAGGTCCTGCAGAATGTCGGCATGACCCGCATCGATCCGGTGCGCTTCCAGGGGCAGGACATCATCCCCCTGCAATTCCTGAAGGCGTTGCTCCCCGATCCGGGAAGCCTGGGGCCGTTGACCACCGGCCGCACCTGCATCGGCGTCATCGCGCGCGGCCTGAAGGACGGAAAACCGCGTCAGGTCTACATCTACAACATCTGCGAGCATGAACGAGCCTACCGCGAGACCAACTCCCAGGCGATCAGCTACACCACCGGCGTGCCGGCTGCAACCGGCGCGGTCATGATGCTGAGCGGCCTCTGGAAAAAGCCGGGCGTCTGGAACATGGAGCAGTTCGCACCCGCGCCGTTCCTGGAGCGGATGAAGTCTCTGGGACTCTCCACCGTTGTGGTGGAAGGCGAATGGCCCAAGCTGTGAACGGAACGGAAGACATGACCGACCACATCGCACGGATCCTTGAAGCGGCGCCCTCCCCGGCCTTCGTCATCGATCTGGGGGCCCTGCGCGGCAATCTCGCGCTGCTTGACCGGGTGCGCAAGGCAAGCGGCGCAAAGATTCTACTTGCCCTCAAGGCCTTTTCCGCCTGGCGGCTCTTTCCCCTGATGCGCCCCTTTCTGGATGGCGTCTGCGCCAGCTCCATCTGGGAGGCGCGTTTGGGGCACGAACACTTCGGCGGCGAGGTGCATGCCTTCGCCGCCGCTTTAAACGAGGCGGACGCCAGCACGCTGGCAGAGGTCGCCAGCCACCTCTCCTGCAACTCCATCGGGCAGCTGGAACGCTTCCGGCCGCTCTGGGAGGCTTCTCCGCTTTCGGTGGGACTGCGGGTCAATCCCGAGCATTCCGAAGGGGCGACACCGATCTACGACCCCTGTGCGCCGGGATCGCGCCTCGGCATTCCGCTCGCGGAATTTCCCGAAACACTGCCTCGCGGCGTGGAGGGGCTGCACATGCATACGCTCTGCGAACAGCTCTTCGAGCCGCTTGCCCGTACCGCGGCGATTTTCGAGGAAAAGTTCGGAAAACATCTCGCAAAATGCCGCTGGCTCAATCTGGGCGGCGGCCACCACATCACGCGGGAGGGATACGATATCGAAGGCCTGGTGCGGCTCGTCGGACATTTCCGCCGGAAATACGGCGTGGAGGTCTATCTGGAGCCGGGAGAGGCGGCAGTGCTGAAGACGGGAGTGCTGGTGGCCACAGTGCTGGACGTGGTGCGCAACGGCATGGAAATCGCCATCCTTGACGTTTCCGCCTCCTGCCACATGCCCGATGTGCTGGAAATGCCCTACCGTCCCGAAATAGTGGGCGGTTTCGCGCCGGGTGAGAAAGACTACACCTACCGGCTGGCAGGTCCCTCCTGCCTTGCCGGAGACGTCATCGGCGACTGGTCCTTTGAAAGGCCGCTCAAGGCGGGCGATCGGCTGGCCTTCCTTGACATGGCCCACTACACCACGGTCAAAACCACCATGTTCAACGGGATCCGGCATCCGGCGATCTGCGCCTTCGAGCCGGAAGACAACGAGGTGACCGTGCTGAGGGAATTCAACTACGCCGACTTCCGTGACCGCATGTGCTAGAGGAGGGAAATCATGGGAAGCAAGACTTCGGTCACCCTGAACGATCTGCTGCGCGTGCTGGATCTACTGGACAACACAGGGATCGTCTACTGGCTGGACGGCGGCTGGGGCGTGGATGCGCTGGCCGGGCGGCAAACCCGCGAGCACCGGGATGTGGACATTGACTTCGACGCCCGCGCAATTGATGCGCTGTTACAGGTTCTTGCGCAATCCGGCTATACGGTCGAAACGGATCAGCGGCCTTGCCGCATCGAACTGTACAGCGGCACGCTGGGATATATCGACATTCATCCCTTCGTGCTGCTGGAAGACGGCGGCGCCAAACAGGCGAAGCCGGAGGGTGGCTGGTGGGAATTTCCGGCGCACTACTTCGGGGAAACGGTTTTTGAGGGCCGCAGGCTACGCTGCGTTTCCCCCGCGGGACAACGGGCTTTTCACAGTGGCTACGAGTTGCGCGCGGTGGATCGCCACGATCTGGCGCTGCTCGAAAACTTGTGATGATTCAAAATAAGGAGAACCTTCCCATGGACGTCCATCTTGAATCAGGCTGGACACGCGCATTGGCGGCGGAATTTTCCGCGCCCTATTTCGCCTCCTTGAGCGATTTCGTCGATCACGCCTATGCCGCGGGCCCCGTCTATCCGCCGGCCCATCTGATCTTCAATGCCTTTCGGCTCTGTCCGCTGGAAGCGGTCAAGGTGGTGATTGTGGGGCAGGATCCCTATCACGGCGCCGGTCAGGCCAATGGCCTGAGTTTTTCGGTCAACGACGGCGTCAAGCTGCCGCCTTCGCTGAAAAACATCTTCCGGGAGGTTGCCGCCGATACCGGCGTAACGCCGCTGGCTTCGGGCAATCTGGAACGCTGGGCGAAACAGGGGGTGTTGCTGCTCAACACCACGCTCACGGTCGAGGAAGGCAA
>JAFPZV010000096.1 GCA_017417085.1 Deltaproteobacteria bacterium
CTGCTGCTCAAGAAGGCCCTTGTGCCGCAAACGCCGCAGGCCATGCAAGGCGTGGAGCTTCTGCATACGCTGGGTGCAGCGCGGCGGGCCATCTTTCAGAAGTTGTTTCCGGACAGTTCGTATAATCCGGAAACGTTGATCTCGGTGCGTGGCTTTGCCCTGACCTTTGCGCAGATGCGCAAGCTGGCGGGGGAATCCGGCCTGCGCGATATGGGCTACCAGGTCGCCAACCTCATTGCGCTCGAAGTCAGAGCCTGCCGTTCCGGTTTGCTGGACAACATTCTGCTGCACCGCAACAAGGGCAAAACGGAGGCCGATCTGCCCGCGCTGCGCGAGCAGGCCGCTGCCGCCGTCATGCGCAAGGCGGCGCAGATGGAAGAACTGGGTGTCTCGCGCATCATGCAAAGCCTGACTGCGATGGAGGCCGACCCGGAATCTGCCGAAAAGATCGAGCAGGCCATGATCGAGGCTGCCCGGCGCTTTACCATGGGCCTGATGGGACAGACCGCCGAGGAGGAGATGGGCAAGGCGGTTGCCAGGAATGCCAGGGCCATGCAGGAGGGCATGAACATCACAGCAAAGAACGGCTTTTTTTATCTTGCGGCGGGATCGAAAGCCGCCAATCTGTTGGACAGCCTGCAGATGCGCGTCACCGGCATCGTCGATCCGGAACAGCGCCCCATATCGGGGGATCCGGACGGCATAAAACGCAGGAACATGGACGGTGCCATGCGCCTGGCGCTGGCGCCCATCGTCATGAACTCCGGCGAACTGGCCAAGGAGCTGCTCTTTGGCAAAACGGGGCTCGATCTGGCAAATCTGAATGCCGGACTCAAAACCCGCCTGCAAAGCCTGGGGCAAAAGCGCGGGCAAGTGGAAGACAGCGCAAAGGCTTTGCTTGGATTGATTCCGTCCGAACAGCGCCGCGCAGCTCTCAAGACAAGGCTGCAGGCCCTGCGCGAGCGCAGTTCATCTTCGTCGGTTGCCGCCATGAAGGCATCCCTCAAGGCCCTGGGCAAGGCGCCCGGCCGGCGGGCGGAGGCGGAGCGGCTGGAAACGGCGCGTGTGATCCGGCATGCCTTTCGCCTGCAAAACAAGATCAACGTCCTGACCGAGGAGATTGCCAGGTCCGCCAATGCTGATGTGGCCCGCATGACGGAGCTGAACGACATGCACGTGCAGCTGGACGGGTTTTTGCGCAGACTGGATGGCGTGGATCCGGTCACGCTCCTGCGCACGCGTCCGGCCGGAACGCATCCGACGGCGCAGCAGCTTGCCTCCATGGCCGAACCGGCCCGCGCGATCATCTATTTTGCCGGCGATTTCAAACAGAAGGACGCTCGGGAAATTGCCGTGTTGGAAGCGGAGATAAAGGAGCTGCACAGCACGTTCAAGACCGAATTCGAGCGGGCCTGCAAGCTCTTTGGCGTCAAAAAGATCAACCAGCTCAATCGTGCCGTGACCGCCGCCTTTATGGATGTGTTTATTCAGTCCGGAGCGAATGAAAAGGCTTTTCAACCGCTTTCCGGCGAAGTGCTGGAGCGGGTGCGGGGGCGCCTTGAAGAATGGGGCCTGCCCGCAGCCGGAAAAAACAGCTTTGTCGAGGTGCTGGTGCAGCATGCCGCAAGCCGCCTTTCCTCGCCGGACGGCAGCCTGGACACCGGTGTCGTGGACTTGGCCTGTTCCGTCGGCATTGAGTCCAGTGTCATAAAGCGGGCTGCATCGCGTCAGGCCCTTGCCGAACAGGGGCACGATGCGATCACGAATCAGACCGTCAGGGAACGCGACAAAATAGCCGCCCAGATGAGTCAAAGCAACGAGCAGGCACGCCGCGCGCACGGGCTGGGCTCGACGCTGGCATCGCTGGGCAGCGGCGAAGGATTGGTTTTCAACATGTCCAAGGGGCTGGAGCTGGGGCTCGAAGCCAACCCCGACACCTCCAGGCTTGTTTCGGCCAATCTCGTCTATCTTACGCCCAGCGTTACCGTTGGCGCCCTGCGCGAGAACGAGCTTGCGGTGCATGCCGACGGGCAGGGCGGATTTATGGTTTCC
>JAFPZV010000097.1 GCA_017417085.1 Deltaproteobacteria bacterium
GAACACATGAGCAAAAAACTGGTAGCCTACTTTTCGGCCACAGGCGTCACCGCTGCGGTTGCCAAGCAACTGGCGGAGTTAATCATTGGGGCGGATCTCTACGCCATTCGTCCTAAAACACCCTACACGGCGGACGATCTGAACTGGAACGACCCCGAGTCCCGCAGCTCGGTGGAAATGCGCGACAAGGCCTTCCGGCCGGAGCTTGCGGACAAGAACGCCCACCTCGAAGACTATGACATGATCTTCCTGGGCTTCCCCATCTGGTGGTACGTGGCGCCAACCATCATCAACACCTTCCTGGAAAGCTACGACTGCTCCGGCAAAACCATCGTCCTCTTTGCCACCTCGGGCAGCACCGGCTTCGGCAAAACGGTGGAAGGCCTGCTTCCCAGCGCCCCGGGAGCAACTTTTCAGGAAGGCGAGGTTTTCCACGGCAAACCCGCCAACAAGGGCGTCCACGTCAAATGGCTCCGGGAAGTGCTCAAGTAACGGCAAAACACCAAGAACAAAAAAAACGCGGGAAGATTTCCTCCCGCGTTTTTTCATGCCCTTTTTCACGTTATTCCTTGCCGAAACCGGGGATGTAGAGCTTTTTCTCCAGCCAGGTGAGCAGGAAATTCGCCAGGGTGACCATGAACAGATAGTAGAGGCCAATGGCGAAAAAGACCTCGGTGTAGCGGAAGTACTTGACGGCCAGAATCTTGCCTTCGCCGGTCAATTCGATGAAGGTAATAATGTAGGCCAAAGACGAGTACTTGATAAGGTAGATGATCTCATTGCCGCAGCCGGGCAGCGCGCGCCGCAGGGCCTGTGGCAGGATCACCCAGAGCATCGACTGCAGCGAGGAAAAGCCCAGGGCCTGCGTGGCCAGCAGCTGCCCACGCCGAATGGAGAGGAAAGCGCCGCGCACATACTCCGACTGATAGGCGCCGGTACACAGAATAAAGCCCACAACCGCCGCGGTATACGGGGAAAGATAGATGCCTATGGAAGGCAGGCCGAAGTAAAGCACAAAAAGCTGTACCAGAAGCGGCGTCCCCCGAAACACGGTGGCGTATATGTCGCATGCCTTGCGCAAAGGCAAGGGACCATAGGCCCGCAGGGTGCCCACCAGCGCGCCCAGACACAGGCCGATGGAGGCGGAAGGAAGTATCAGCCACATGGAGTGCACCAAACCACGGTTCAGCGCCGGTACCACCTGTTTTATAAAAAAGTTCCATTCATCCATGGTCTTACGTTTCGCTTTCCTCGGAAAGTTCGTTCAGTTTCGCGCAGAAGGCCTGCGTGCGGGTGCCACTTTCCGCATCCAGCAGCTCCGCGGGCGAGCCCTGCTCAATAATTTGCCCATTTTGCATGAACAGAATGTCGTCGGCCAAGGTACGGATGAAACCGAGCTGATGCGTGGCCATGATCATGGTCATCCCATCCTGGGCCAGATTGCGGATGACGCCCAGCACCTCGCCTATCAGCTCCGGATCCAGCGCCGAAGTCGGCTCGTCCAGCAAAAGCGCTTCCGGATCCATGGCCAGCGCCCGCGCTATGGAGACCCGCTGTTTCTGGCCGCCGGAGAGCTGCGACGGATAGAGCGTGGTCTTGTCACCCAGACCGACTCGTTCCAGTTCCCGCATTGCCCTTTCTTCGGCATCCTTGCGCGCTATCTTTTTCACCTTGCGCAGCGCGATGGAGACGTTGTCCAGCGCATTCAAATGATCGAACAGGTTGAAATCCTGAAAGATCATGCCGACTTTCTGGCGGTAGGCGTACAGATCCTGCTTGCGGTGGATCTCTATCTGCTGTTCCTTGAGCCAAATCCGCCCCTCGTCCGGCGGAATCAGAAAGTTGATGCACTGCAGAAGCGTGCTCTTGCCGCCACCGGAAGGTCCAATGAGCACCTTCAGTTCGCCGCGGTGCAACTGAAGCGAGACATCCTTCAGAATCTGCCGTCCCCCCAGCCTTTTGGAAATGTTTTCGACACGCAGTACCATGGTTTGATCTGTCATGTGTCTTCCCTCTTCTCCTTGTTCAGTTCAGGGAATATCCCGGAATGCGGACCTTCTCCTCCAGCTTGCGCAACAGTTTGACGCCTATCCAGGTGAGCGCGAAGTACAGCAGCGCCGCCATCAGGTAGAGCGGCAGATGCTCATAGGTACGGGAGGCGACAAAATGGGTGCGGGCCATGATCTCCGGCGTGCCCAGCGCGTAAGCCAGCGCCGAATCCTTGAGCAGGATGGAATATTCGTTGGAAAATCCGGGGATGGAGAGGCGCAGCGCCTGCGGCAGGATGATCGAGAGAATGGCGCGCCTGTCGCTCATGCCCAGGGCGCGGGCGGCCTTGAGCTGCCCCTGCGGAAGCGACTGGATGGCACCACGGTAGATCTGCGACTGGTAGGCTCCGCTGGTCATGCCCAGCACCAAAATCACCGCGGCAAAGGTGCTCAAGTTGATGCCCAGCACGGAAAACAGCCCGAAGTAGAAAAGAAACAGCAGCACCAGGATCGGCACACCGCGGAAAAACCAGACATACAGCCCGACCAGACGCCGCGGCCATGCGCCGCAGTAAACCTGAATGACGGCAAGATTTACGCCAATCAGCAGCCCCAGCAGCATTGCCCCCGTCACCGCGGCAGCAGTCACTCCCGCGCCCCCCAGCAGATAGGGAAAAGAATCGTACAACACCTGCAAGGTCTTCATCAGATAGGGAAAGGATTCGTGCAACATCTGCAAGATCGTTGTCATTTCGGAAAAACCACCATCCTTTCAACCGGCAATTTGTCACGTCAGCGACGCACATATTACCTGTCACTTGCAGGCGCGCAAACTTTATTTTGCTTTTTCGCCGAAAAAATTTTTCGGAATAAAAAATAAGCCTTGGCAACGGAACTTTCGTCAGCCGATGTCGGCCAGTTGCAGCAGATGCCCCCAGCGCCGCCATACCGTTTCACGCACTGTTTTCAGGGAGGGATGGCTGTCGAAATCCGGCTGCTGCGCCAGTTGGAAAGCTTCCTCGCGGGCGGCTTCCAGCAGGGCGCCATCCCGGCGCAGATCGGCCAGGCGCAGGTTGGCAGCGCCGTGCTGACGAAGACCCAGCAGTTCTCCGGGGCCGCGCAGCCGCAGATCGGCCTCGGCAACGCTGAAGCCATCCGCCGAGCGTTCCATGATCCGGAGCCGCTCCCGGCCAAGCTCGCCGCAGGATTCGGAAATCATCAGCAGGCAGAAACTGTCGTCCGTGCCCCGGCCAACCCGGCCGCGCAGCTGATGCAGCTGCGAAAGCCCGAAACGATCCGCGTTTTCCACCACCATCACCGTGGCGTGCGGCAGATCGATGCCGACCTCGACGACCGTGGTCGCAGCCAGAACGTCGATCTCATGCGAGCGAAACGCGCGCATGACTTCTTCCTTTTCTGCGGAAGTCAGTCGGCCGTGCAGCAGACAGACCCGCAGATCGGGGAAGATCTCGTCGCGCAGCAAGACAAAATTTTCCTCTGCGGACTGAAGCTGCATCTTTTCCGAAGCCTCAATCAGCGGATAGACGACAAAGGCCTGCCTCCCCTTCGCCACTTCGCGCCGGATCAGGCGGTAGACATCCGCGCGCCGTTCCTCGCCAACGACACGCGTGACAATGGAACCACGTCCGGGGGGTATTTCATCGATCACCGACAGCGCCAGATCGCCGTAGAGCGTCAGAGCCAGGGTGCGCGGCACCGGCGTTGCGGTCATGACCAGCACATCCGGATGTTCTCCCTTGTCCTGGAGAACGCCGCGCTGCAAAACCCCGAAGCGGTGCTGCTCGTCGATGATCGCCAGGCCCAGCCGCGCAAAGCGCACCGTCTCTTCCAGCAGCGCATGGGTACCCACCAGCAGATGGATCTGTCCGGCGGCAAGATCCTCCAGAAGCGCGGAGCGTTCCCCGGAACGCACCGAAGCGGTGAGCAGGGCCGCGCGCAGGCCCATGGCCTCCATCCAGGGCCGGATTTTGAGGAAATGCTGGGCCGCCAGCACCTCCGTGGGCGCCAGCAGGGCCGCCTGCGTTCCATTTTCAATGGCGATGAGCGCCGCCATGACCGCCACTACGGTCTTTCCGCTGCCAACATCTCCCTGCACCAGGCGCCGCATCGGCGATTCCGCCATCATGTCGCGCTTGATCTCGCCCAGGACCCGTCTTTGGGCGGATGTCAGCCGATAGGGCAGCAATGCCGCAAGCGCCCTGGTATAGCGGTGCGTCACCTGAAAGGCATACCCCTGTTCCTTTCGACGCCCGCGGCATCGCAGGGCCAAAGCCAACTCCAGAAAAAACAGTTCGTCGAAGATGAGGCTCCGGCGGGCGGGATGTTCCTCCCGCTCCAACAGGACGGGATCGTCCTCCAGGGCAGGAAGATGCAGCTGCCGCAGGGCACTGGAAAGCTTTACGAGGCCATGCCGCTGCAGAATAGCCTGGGGGATGGCATTCACAACCGCATCCACATGGCGCTGCGCCACCTTGCGCCAGATACTTTGGGCGGTACTTTGCGCCAGGCCTTCCGTCAGAGGATAGATCGGCAAAATTTCGCCGAAATGTGAGGAAACGGACAAGTCAAAAGGAGTATTTGCGGCGGCGGACGTTTTCACAAACTCGATTTCCGGATGATCGATCTGCCGAAGACCCGCAAAATTTTTCATTGTTCCAAAGACCAGCAGCTGCCGTCCCGGAACAAATTCCCGCATCAGATAGGGAACGCCGTGAAACCACTTCAGCACCACCTTCGTGCCCGCATCCTCGACCAGTACCTGCATTGGACACTGCTTCGAGCGACAGGGCGCTCTTCCGGACTGCTGCGGCCGGGAAACAACGGTCGCCCGGAACAGCCCCGTTTCCCCAAAGGCGATGTCGCCCGCCGGGCGAAGCGTGCGGCGATCCTCGTAGCGCAGGGGCAATGTGCAAAGTGCGTCGGCAACGGTGCGGATATTGATTTTGGCGAGTTTGGCAAGGGTTCGCGGGCCCACCCCGGGGACGGACGCCAGGGAAAGGCTGTCCAGGGAGCTGCCGCTTCCCTCGGTCACAGGTGTTGGCATATCGTCACGCCGAGCAGAAAAAAGCCGGAAAACAGCCGCCTGCGGCGTCCGATTCCGGCAAAAGAAAATCTTTCGATTTTGAAAAAACGGTTCAACTTATTCGTATCTGATGTCAACCACTTCGTAAACCCGGGTGCCGGAAGGCACTTCTATCTGCACTTCGTCATCCATATGGTGGCCGATCAGCGCCCTGCCCACCGGAGAAGTCACGGAAATTTTCCCTTCCTTCAGATCCGCCTCGTCTTCGCCAACAATCTGGTAGGTAACTTCATTTTCGCTCTGCACGTCAAACAGGGTTACCGTCGCGCCGAAAACCACCTTGTCACTGTTCTTGATCGTCTTGGGATCGATGACCTGGGCGCAGGCAATCTTGGCGCTCAGTTCCTTGATGCGCCCTTCCACAAAGCTCTGATGTTCCTTGGCGGCTTCATACTCGGCATTTTCCGAAAGATCGCCATGGCTGCGGGCTTCGGCAATCGCCTGGACCGCATTGGGGCGCTCCACCTTGATCAGGTTGCGCAGCTCTTCCTGCATCCGCTGATAACCCTCCTGGGTCATGGGGATGGAAACATCCATTTTTTCTCTCCTCAAAAACTAAATTGAGCGGGTTTCCCCGCCCTGTTTCATAAAAAAAATATCCTGTTCTCGCAACAGGACGCCGGATGTTATCCCACAGACGCCCCAAACGTCAAGGCCTATCTTGGAAGCGTCCCTTCGGAGCATAAAAAGAATCACGCAACGTCTTCGCCCATCAAGGAAATCTTAACGGGAAAACAGCCAAAGTATCAGAGCGGCCAGCAAGCTCGATCCGACGACACAGATTACCTTCAGGCGGTTGAGTTTGCGCTCCATCTCGCTGCTCATCATCTTCTCGCCCTTCTCCCGCAGCGTTTCCCGCCGCTCTCCCTGCGGGGACGCGGCCTGTCTTCTCTTCTTTTCACCCATATTCACCGCTCCTTTTCGTCTTCTTTCAAGGAACCTGCTCCATGGCCGTCCGCCTGACGCCGCCATTCGATCCGCGCGAAGGCATTATGATTGTGGATGCTCTCCAGGCTGAGCGCCTCCACCCGGAACCAGTCGATACGGGAATCCGTCATCAGCCTCTGAGCCAGATTGCGTACCAGATCCTCCACAAAGACCGGGTTCTCGTAGGCATGTTCCGTCAGTATCTTTTCATCCTCGCGTTTCAGCAGCGCGTACACCGGCGCCGAAGCCGAGTTTTCCGCCACTTCCACAAGTTCTTCAATATCGATCCGCGTCCCGGAAACGGTGCGCACCTCCACACTCACGGAACCACGCTGGTTGTGCGCCCCATAACGGGACATCTCCTTGCTGCAGGGGCAAAGCGTGGTCACCGGCGCGGTCACCCGCAGCACGGCGTCATCACCTTCCGGCGAGGAGGCGCCCACAAAGGCGCAGCGGTATTCCATCAGTCCCGGCGCGCGGCTTACCGGCGCATATTTTTCGATAAAATAGGGAAAATCCAGCTCAACCCGGGCGCTTGTCGCCTGCAGCCGTTTTTGCAGCTCATGTGCCATATCCACTGTGGTCTGTAAAGTCACCTGATCGCGGTACGCATTGAGCATCTCGATAAAGCGGCTCATATGCGTTCCCCGGAAATTGTGGGTCAGGTTGACCATCATGGAAACACGGGCTACCGTCTTCTGGCTTCCGGAGCGAGGATCCGGCACGGCAATCGGGTAAAGCAAATCCGTCACGCCCACCTGATCGATAGGAATATTGCGATCATCGGGGCGATTCTGCACATCAATCATTGAAACATTCTCCCGCCCAAATCGTCCATTATCAAAAAACTGTTTCC
>JAFPZV010000098.1 GCA_017417085.1 Deltaproteobacteria bacterium
CCGGAACAATGGCTTCCTTCATGTTCTTCAGCCCCTGAATGGCATGCCCTTCCACCGGCTCCGCGGCAATGATCTGAATGGCAGGATTGTACTCCTTCAGTCGCCGGGAGATCCCCATGATGGTGCCGCTCGTCCCCAGACCAGCTACAAAAGCCGTAATTTTGCCGCCGGTCTGACGAAGAATCTCCGGAGCGGTAGATTCGTAGTGACTCAGCCAGTTGGCGGGATTGGCAAATTGGTTGGGCATGTAGTAGCGTTCGGGGCTTTCTTCCAGAAGACGGTGCGCGGCCCGGATGGCGCCATCAGTACGTTCACGGGCCGGAGTCAAAACCAGTTCCGCGCCATAGGCCAGAAGCACCTGGCGACGTTCCACGCTGACGCACTCCGGCAGGGTCAGTTTCAGACGGTAGCCCTTGCAGGCCGCCACCATCGCCAGTCCAATGCCGGTATTTCCGGAAGTCGGCTCCAGGATGACGCGTCCCGACTCCAGAAGGCCCTGTTCCTCGGCCTTTTTGATCATCCAGTACGCCGTGCGATCCTTGACCGAACCGCCCGGATTGTTTCCCTCCAGTTTGGCAAACACCCGCGCTCCGTGGGCAGGACGCAGGCGTGTCAACTCCACCAGCGGTGTGTTGCCAATGGCATCCAGCAGTGTCGTGGCGCCCGCAAAAGGCGCCGCCACAGAATTTCTTTCCGTTACCGTATCGTCATGCATTGCCCATTTCCCCAAAAACAATTAAAACAAACAAATGAACAAGCCGCCTCCGCCGCATTCCCCCAATCTTGCGAAGAAAGACGGCATACAAATATATTGTGCAAAGGCCCCGAGGAAAACACCCTTGCCGGGTAAAACGATATATAATAACACAAAGAACCGCTTAAGGAACATGAAAGCATGAAACTGACTGTCCCTCTGTTAAAAGGCACGCTTGTGCAACGCCGCCAGCGTTTCCTGGTCGATGTCAAGCTCGAAGACGAAAGCATCGTGACCGCCCATACGCCCAACACCGGTGCCATGGCCCAATGCGCCGTCGCCGGCTATCCGGTGCTTCTCTCCCGCAGCGACAATCCCTGGCGCCAATACCAGTTCACGCTGGAGAAAATTCAAGTTGGCGACCACTGGGTGGACATCAATCCGCTGCGCGCCAACCGGATAGTGGAAGAAGCGCTTCGTCTCAACCGCATCGGCGAGCTTGCCGGTCTTCAGGCACGCCCGGAATTCTCCTACGGAGAAAGCCGCATCGATTTTCTGCTGGAAGGCGAACGGAAAAAGATCCTGATGGAGGTTAAAAGCGTCACACTTCTGGACGAACAGGGCGCTGCCTGTTTCCCGGACGCCGTTACCCTGCGCGGCCAAAAGCACCTTCGCGAACTCAGAAAAGCGCTCCAGTCCGGCTATCGTTGCGTAGCCTTCTTTCTTGTGCAACGCGACGAGGCATGCGCCTTCCGACCGGCCGACCATATCGATCCGGAATACGGGCGTCTGCTGCGCGAAGCTGTCGCCGCCGGCGTGGAAATTCTCTCGTACAAAACCAATACCACCGAAGAGGAAACCGTGCTGGCCGAAAGCCTGCCCGTCATCCTGGACCAGCCGCAGCCGGAAGCTGCCGAGACATCCCCTGCTCCGCCCGACGCCGTCCAGGAATCTCTTCCGAATCCGGAGGACTCCTCTTCCCCAAACGGCGTCAAGCAATAGCATATTCTCTTTAACTTGTTAATATTTTTCGTTTTGCAGCCCCAAATACATTCCCGGGATTTCATCAAAGCAAGGCTACCAACGTCCCGAAGCGCCACCGCCGCCAAACGATCCGCCGCCACCGGAGAAACCGCCACCGCCCGGGAAACCGCCCCCCCGGGGAAACCCACCACCCCGGGGAAATCCGCCGCCAAAGCCGCCGCCGAAGCCACCACCGAAACCACCGCCAAAGGTGCGGGAACGGGGCGTACTGTTCAGGTAAATTATCAGCAGGAGCAGGAGAAGGAACAGAAGATCTTCCCACATTGTCTCTTCTTGTTGCTTCTCCGCCTTGTACTCGCCGCGAATCGCGGCGATCACCTTTTCGACTCCGGCGGTAACACCGCCGTTATAATCATCCTTCGCAAAACGCGGCACCATTTCGCGATCGATGATCCGCCCGGCCAGCAGATCGGTCAGCGGCCCTTCCAGTCCACGCCCTACCTCTATACGGATGGCGTGGTCCTTTTTGGCCACCAGGAGCAGGACGCCGTTATCCTTGCCTTTCTGCCCCGGTTTCCAGCGCTCCACCACTGCCAAAGCGTACTCCTCCGGCGAGTATCCCTGAAGGGAATCCACCGTCAGCACCACAACCTGGGTGGAGTCGCTGCGCTCGAAATCCTCAAGCATCGTTTCAAGCCGGGAAACCGTCTCTCCGGCAAGCACCCGGGCATAATCGCTGACAAAGCCCTTTGGCGGTGGAATTTCGGGCGCTGCGCAGACCGCAAAGGCCCAAAATCCAGCGAAACCAAGCACCGCCAACGGGCCCGCCACTTTCCTTACCAAACCGCATATCCGGGAAAGGAAACTGTTGTGACAAGAAAAGGCCGTCATTCCGTTTGGAAATCCTTTCCAGAAAAAAACCTTTTTTTCACGAAAGACGCGCCTTCTCCCAGACGCGTCTTTCTTCTTCCGCACAAAAGGACCGTAAAAAAGGAAGTGTATGAAAGGGAGTCCTTTCAGAATTTTACGCTGGGAGCCCTGGATGCCCCATCCTGCGCCTTGAATGCTTCCTTACGCTCCAGATGGAGGAAGAATTTGTTGGTCAGGCTGTTGGGAAAAGTGCGGATGGAGGTATTAAAGATCCGCACAGCCTCGTTGTAGCGTTGCCGTGCCACATTGATGCGGTTCTCCGTCCCTTCCAGCTGGTGCTGCAGATCCAAGAAATTCTGGTTAGCCTTGAGCTCCGGATAGCGTTCCACTACCAGCAGCAAACGTGAAAGCGCGGAGGACATCGCGCCCTGCGCCTCGATGAATCTCTGTACCGCCGCAGGATCATTCAGATCCTTTGCCGTGATCTGAGTCTTGCCCACTTCGGCGCGCGCCTCGGTTATCGCCTGCAGGGTCTCCCTTTCATGGGCGGCATAAGCCTTGACTGTTTCCACCAGATTGGGAATCAAATCGAGACGGCGCTGGTAGGCCGCTTCCACATCACCCCACGCGGCAAAGACCGCCTCCTCGTTCTTCTGCATGGTGTTGTAACCACAACCGGAAAGCAGCAAGGTCACTGCCAACAACGAAAACCAGAAAAATCGCATCCTCTTCATAATGTCTCTCCCGATGAATATGAAATTGATCAAAATTGACCACAAGCGGCGTCATTGGGCGTTTTTCAGATAACGATAGAAGTCCGAGCCGGTGGAGATAACCAGGCGGCCGTTGTTCTGCACCGCCTTCTGATAGGACTCCAAGGTACGGACAAACGAATAAAACTCCTTGTCGTGTCCAAAGGCGTCGGCATAAATGGCGGCGGCCTTGGCATCCGCTTCGCCGCGAATCTGCACCGACTGGCGGTAGGCTTCCGACTGGATCTTCTTCAACTCGCGCTGCATCTGCCCCAGAATGTCGGCCTTCTCTCCTTCACCTTCGGCACGGAACTGCGCCGCCACTTTCTTCCGTTCGGAGATCATGCGCTCGTAGACCCGCTTGCGCACCTGCTCCACATAGCCGATGCGCTTGATCTGCACATCGATAAGCTCAATGCCGTACTCCGGGGTGAGTTCACGCGCCTTGGCCAAAATGCCGGCCAGAATTTCTTCGCGTCCAACCAGCGAGGAAACGTCCACCGGAACGCCCTCTATCTCAATCGTTTCGGGCGGTTCGTCGCCGCGTTCCCTGGGCGGCTGATAGCCGCGGCCTCGCACCAGTTCCACCAGCAGATGGCCGGAAACCGCATCCCGCACCACAGAATCCAGAATATCGTCCAGTCTGCTCATGGCTCCCTGTTCGGTGGCCACAGTCTTCAGGAAAAGTAGCGGATCGGCTATCCGCCAGCGCGCGGTGGTATCCAGAAAAATGTAGCGCTTGTCACGGGTGGGAATCTGGTTGGGATCGCCGTCCCATTTCAGAATCCGTTTCTGAAAACGGTACAGTTCCTGAATGAAGGGGATCTTGAAGTGCAGGCCCGCTTCCTTCACGCCGCCTGTCGGTTTGCCAAACTGGGTCAGAATGCCCTGCCAGCCCTCCTCAATCACATAGAAACCGTTCTGGGCCGCCCCCAGAAGCACCGCCAAAATGATGAGCACAATCAGACGCCGTTTCATGGGGACACCTCCTTTGCAGGTTTCGCCACACGTTCCTGGGCCCGCAACGGTAGCAACGGCAGTGCGCCGCTTCCATCCTTGTCCATGACATAAATTTCGCGGATGCGCGGCAAAATCTGCTCCATTGTTTCCAGATAGAGCCGGGTTCGAGTTACCTCCGGTGCCTTGCGGTATTC
>JAFPZV010000010.1 GCA_017417085.1 Deltaproteobacteria bacterium
GGCCATGAAGATCGCCAAGGGGGATGCCGTCAAGATTGCGCCGCAGCGCAAGGATCTGCAGGAATATCTCGGCAAGCCGGAATTTGTCGAGGACGAGGTGTTCACCGGCGCCCTGGGCGTGGCCACGGGGCTTGCCTGGACCAGCCTGGGCGGCGCGACGCTGCAGATCGAGGCAACGTCCACGCCGAGCAAGACCAAGGGCTTCAAGCAGACCGGCCAACTGGGATCGGTCATGGTGGAGAGTTCCGAAATCGCCTACAACTATGTGAACACGCATCTCAAGGAAAACGGCGTGAAGGAAGACTACTTCGATACCCACTTCATCCATCTGCATGTGCCGGCGGGCGCGACGCCGAAGGATGGCCCCTCCGCCGGCGTTACCATGGCCACCGCGCTGATCTCCCTGATCCGCGGCATACCGGTGCGGGAAAAGCTGGGCATGACGGGCGAACTGACGCTGACCGGCAAGGTCTTTCCCATTGGCGGCCTCAAGGAAAAGACCATCGCGGCGCGCCGGGTCGGCCTGAAAACCCTGATCTTTCCGGAAGGGAACCGCAAGGATTTCGAAGAATTGCCGGACTATTTGAAAGAAGGACTGGAAGTGCATTTCGCGAAAGAGTATGAGGATGTACGGCGCATTGCCTTCCCGGAAAACACGGGCGGCGAAAGCGGTGACACATCGTCCGCCTCCTGAAAGGGGGCGTGAAGGAGGGCGGCGCGGCGAGCAGGCGGCCGCCCTTTTGTGACTTTTCATCAAAAACACGCATGGAAAAGAGAGGATGGGCATGAGAGTTTTATCCGGCATTCAGCCTTCGGGATCGCTGCATTTGGGCAACTACTTCAGCATGATGAAGAAGATGATCGAGCATCAGGAAAACGCGGAGCTGTTCTGCTTCATCGCCAATTACCACGCCATGACCAGCGTGCCCGACGGCAAGACGCTGGCGCGCGGCACGCTGGAGGCGGCGACCAATTTCCTCGCTCTGGGGCTCGATCCGGAAAAATCGGTGTTCTGGGTGCAGTCCGATGTGATGGAGGTGCAGGAACTGGCCTGGGTGCTTTCGAATTTTACGCCGATGGGGCTTCTGGAGCGCTGCCACAGTTACAAGGACAAGGTTGCCAAGGGCATTGCCGCCAATCACGGGCTGTTTGCCTATCCGGTGCTGATGGCGGCCGACATTCTGCTGTACCAGAGCGAAGTGGTGCCGGTGGGCAAGGATCAGAAGCAGCATGTGGAGGTCACCCGCGACATCGCCATCAAGTTCAACAACGAGTACGGCGAGGTGTTTGTCCTGCCGGAACCGGAGATCGACGAGAACGTCGCCACGGTGCCCGGTCTGGACGGCCAGAAGATGAGCAAGAGCTACGGCAACACCATCAATCTGTTTCAGGACGAGAAGACGCTGCGCAAGCAGATCATGCGTATCGTCACCGATCCCACGCCGGTCGAGGAGCCCAAGGATCCGGACAAGTGCACGATCTTCCAGATCTACCGGCTCTTTCTCGACGCCGGGCAGCAGGAAGCGCTGCGCAAGCGCTACCTGGCCGGCGGCATGGGCTATGGCGAGGTGAAGGAGGAGCTGTTTGTGACGATCCGCGACTTTTTCGCACCTTTTGCGGAAAAACGCGCCGACTTGATGGCCCATCCGGAACATGTACGTGAAATATTGGCCAAAGGAGCGGAGAAGGCGCGCTTCGTGGCCCGCAAAACACTTTCCAAGGTGCGGAAAAAGACCGGGCTGATATACTGATCCATAGGGAGTCCAACTCCCCGGTCACCATATTCCGTGACGTGGGTGCTTGAGGGTTTGGCGCCAGCGCTCATGAAAGACGATAAAGGAATGAACCCATGTTTTTGTCTTCATTTGTAAAAAAACTGTTTGGCAGCAAGAACGACCGGGAGCTGAAAAAGCTCCTCCCGCTGGTGGGCCGGATTAATGCCATGGAAGAGGAGATGCGGGCCTTGAGCGACGCGCAGCTGGCGGCGAAAACGCCGGCCTTCCGGCAGCGGCTGGACAACGGCGAGCCGCTGCGGAA
>JAFPZV010000099.1 GCA_017417085.1 Deltaproteobacteria bacterium
TCGTTCCGAATCGCCTGCAAACGGGCCTCATCGTCAACATGCGCCAAGGCTTGGGCAATCCACTCCGCCACCTGCTCCATGTCCGCTTCTTTCAGGCCACGGGTGGTCGTCGCCGGCGTACCGATCCGGATGCCGCTGGTCACAAACGGCGAACGGGTATCAAAAGGCACCGCATTCTTGTTGACGGTAATGCCAGCTTTTTCCAGCGCAGCTTCCGCCATCTTGCCGGTCATTTCCGTACCGGAAAAATCCACCAGCATCACATGGTTGTCCGTTCCGCCGGAGACCAGATTGAACCCGCGCTGCATCAGTCCCGCAGCCAGGGCTTTCGCATTTTTCACCACCTGCCGGGCGTATTCCTTGAAAGAGGGCTCCAGAGCCTCCTTCAATGCCACCGCCTTGGCGGCGATCACATGCATCAGGGGACCTCCCTGAATACCGGGGAAGATGTTGCTGTTCACCGTCTTGGCAAACTCTTCCCGGCACAGAATCATCCCGCCTCGCGGGCCGCGCAGGGTCTTGTGGGTCGTGGTGGTCACAAATTCCGCCCAGGGCACCGGGCTGGGATGTTCACCGGCGGCTACCAGGCCGGCGATATGCGCCATGTCCACCATGATCTTTGCCCCAACCGCATCCGCAATCTCACGGAACTTTTCAAAATCGATAATCCGGGGATAGGCGCTGGCACCCACCACGATCATCTTCGGCCGATGCTCCTCGGCCAAACGCCGCACCTCGTCGTAGTCAATGCGCCCGGTCTCGCGATCCACCCCGTAGGGGACAATGTTGAAAAGCTTGCCGGAAAAGTTGACGGGAGAACCATGGGTGAGATGCCCGCCATGGGCAAGATTCATGCCCAGCACCGTATCGCCCGGTTTGCAAACGCTGAAGTAGACCGCCATGTTGGCCTGGGAGCCGGAATGCGGCTGCACATTGACAGCTTCCGCCCCAAACAGCGCTTTTGCACGCTCGATGGCCAGACGCTCCGCCACATCCACAAACTCGCACCCGCCGTAATAGCGCTTGCCGGGATAGCCTTCGGCATACTTGTTGGTCATGACCGAGCCTTGCGCCTGCAGCACGGCTTCGCTCACAAAGTTTTCCGACGCAATGAACTCCAGGCTCAGCTCCTGGCGTTCCGTTTCCCGCCGAATGGCAGCGGCGACTTCTTCATCAACCCGTTTCAGTTCCTCAAACATTGCCTCTCTCCTTGAACATTGCTTCCTTTTTTCGCCTCAACTTAAAACATCACACCGCGCCGCGCGGCAACACTTCAAAAATCTCACGCCGTCCCCTTCAGCTCCTCTTCGAGCGCGGCAATCTTGTCGAGACGCCGCTGGTGGCGCCCACCGGCGAAAGGCGTATCCAGCCAGATCTGCACCAGCTCGCAGGCCTGGGACGCATCCAGGACCCGGCCGCCCAACACCAGAATGTTGGCGCAGTTATGTTCCCCCGCCATCTTCGCCGTAAACTCGTCATGCACCAGAGCCGCCCGTATCCCGGGGAATTTGTTGGCTACAATCGACATGCCAATGCCGGTGCCGCAAACAAGAATTCCCCGTTCCGCCCGACCTTCCGCAACCGCTCTGGCCACCCGGGAGCCATAGTCGGGATAATCCACGGACTCCTCGCTGAAGGTGCCCATATCCTCGTAATCAATGCCCTTCTGCGCCAGCCACTCGCTGATGATGTTCTTCAGCCCCCGGCCGCCATGATCGGATGCGATGGCAAGCATTTTCATACCTTCCTGAACAGCAGCGAGGCGTTGGTGCCTCCGAACCCAAAGGAATTGGACATGGACACGGACACATCGGCGGCACGGGGATGGTTGGGCACAACATCCAGATCACATTCCGGATCCGGTTCCTCATAGTTGATGGTAGGGGGTACCATACCACGATTCATGGCCAACAGCGTGTAGACCGCCTCGATGGCCCCGGCGGCCCCCAGAGCATGACCGGTCGCTCCCTTGGTGGAGCTTACCATCAGCTTGCCGGCATGTTCGCCAAAAACAGTCTTGATGGCCATGGTTTCATAGAGATCATTGACCGGAGTGGAGGTTCCATGAGCATTGATATATACCACCTCTTCCGGTTTCACGCCGGCATCGTCAAGCGCCAGCTGCATGCAGCGGGCCGCACCCTCCCCGTGAGGGGCAGGATGGGTGATGTGGTAGGCGTCGCCTGTCAATCCATAACCGCAGATTTCGCCGTAGATCTTCGCCCCACGCCGCCGGGCCGCCTCGTATTCTTCAAGGATAACGATGCCCGCACCTTCCCCCAGTACAAAACCATCGCGGTTCTTGTCAAAGGGACGGCTGGCCTTCTGAGGCTCGTCATTGCGCGTGGAAAGCGCCTTCATGGCGCAAAAGCCGCCGATGCTCAGCATGGTCACCGTCGATTCGGTGCCGCCGGCGATCATGGCGTCGGCATTGCCTCGCCGAATCAGCTGGCAGGCTTCGCCTATACTGTGGGTACCCGTCGCACAGGCGCTGCATACGGAAAAGTTGGGGCCCTTGGCGCCATAACGCATGGCAATCTGTCCCGGGGCCAGATTGATGATCAGCATCGGAATGAAAAATGGCGATATTTTGCGGTATCCACCCTGTTCACAGGCGGTATGGCTCTGTTCCAGTGTGGAAATGCCGCCCAGTCCCGCCCCCACCAGAACGCCGACACGTTCCGCATTGCCAGCATCAATTTTCAATCCGGAATCCTTCATCGCCATATCGGTTGCGGCTATTGCGTACTGAATAAACCGATCGGTTTTACGGAGTTCCTTCTTCTCCATGAACTGCTCACCATCAAAATCCCTGACTTCACCGGCGATCCGTGAGGGAAGGCTTGAAGCGTCAAACCGGGAGATCCGATCGATTCCAGATCTTCCGGCCATCAGGGCCTCCCAGTTTTTTTCGACTCCGGTTCCCAGTGCGGAAATTACCCCTACTCCCGTGACCACAACCCGGCGCATATACGCATCCTCCTTTCCATCACGAACCGTTTTTCCCTACCAAATCAAACAACAGACCCCAGATCCGTTTCACGGGGAATCTGGGGTCCGCAAGACTATCCGACCAGAAGCGAAGCCATCCGGCACATGTTACGCATGTTCGCTGATATAGTCGATAGCATCCTGAACTGTCCGCACCTTCTCCGCGTCTTCATCCGGGATCTCGATCTCGAACTCTTCCTCCAAAGCCATCACCAGTTCAACCGTATCCAGCGAATCGGCTCCCAGATCATCCATGAAGGATGCCTCTTCCGTTACCTGATCCTCTTCTACCCCAAGCTGATCCGCCACCAGCTGTTTCACACGTTCGGCAATTGAAGCCATGTTCAAAACCTCCTTGTTAGTATTTTCTTTTCGTTTTTTTCGTTGTTGCTCTTTTTCTACATATGCATGCCGCCATTCACTTCCAGCACCTGACCGGTGATGTAACCGGCGCCTTCTCCCGCCAGAAACACCACTGATCGCATCACATCCTCCGGCTGGCCCAAACGCTCCAATGGAATCATTGCAAGCAAGCCATCCCGGACCTTTTCCGGAAGATCCCTGGTCATGGCCGTTTCAATGAATCCCGGCGCGACCGCATTGACCGTGATTTGGCGACGTGCCAACTCCCGCGCACACGAGCGGGTCAAACCTATCAGACCGGCCTTGCTCGCGCAGTAGTTCGCCTGGCCGGCATTGCCCATCTGGGCCACCACCGATGAAATATTGACTATCCTTCCATATTTTCGCTTCGACATGATCCGCGCCGCTTCCCGGATACACAAAAATGCGCCCTTCAAATTGACATTGAGCACATCATCCCAATCCTCGTCACGCATGCGGATCAGCAGTCCATCCCGCGTAATGCCCGCGTTGTTGACCAAAATATCAAGGCCGCCGAACTGTTCCGTGACCGATGCGAACAGAGACTTGACCTGGTCGGCCTCGGCAACATTCGTCGCGAAGGCCTGGGCCTGACCACCAGCCGCGCGGATGGAAGCTGCTGTCCTTTCGGCATTTTCCAGATCGATATCCACCACTGCCACAGCGGCGCCCAGTTTTCCCATCTCTATCGCAATGCTTGCGCCAATGCCCTGCCCGGCGCCTGTCACCAAAGCAATCTTCCCTTTCGGCATACCCTCTTTTCGCTCCTCTTTTCAGTTTCCTCTCATTCGGGCGCTTTTTATCATTTTCCTACCAACGAATCAGCGCCGCCCCCCATGCCAGGCCACTGCCAAAGGCACACAGCAGGAGCACATCTCCAGGAGCAAATTTCTGCTGGCGATTTGCCTCGTCCAGCATGATGGGAATGGAGGCCGCCGAAGTATTCGCCACCCGGTCTATATTTACCAGAAACTTTTCGGCCGGCATACCCAGACGTTTGCCCACCGCGTCGATAATACGCCTGTTGGCCTGATGCGGAATAACCCATGTGATCTCGTCGATCCCCATATGGTTGGCCGCAAGCGCCTCCAACGTAATATTTGCCAATTCCGACACCGCCACCTTGAAGGTTTTGTTGCCGCACATACGCAAAAAACGCCCGCCTTCCAGCTTGACTCCGGAGCAGGGATGACGGCCTTCTTCGCCCGGATAATAGATCAAATCCCACAGCGCGCCATCGGAACGCAGATGGGTGGAGAAAACGCCATGCCCTTCCTCTTCGTCACTGACCAGCACCGCCGCTCCGGCGCCATCCCCGAACAGAATGGCCACACTTCGATCCGTCCAGTCAAGCGTCCGGGTCAAAGCGTCAACCCCTATCACCAACGAGCGTTTGACCCTGCCGCACTGATGGTAGGCCAACGCATTGGAAAGCGCAAACACAAACCCGCTGCACACCGCCCGCACATCGTAGGCAAAGGCCCGGGAAGCTCCCAGATTCCCCTGCACCAGACAGGCCACCGCCGGAAACTCCACATCACCGGTCACCGTGCCCACGACAATCAGATCCAGCTCCTGCGCCTTGATGCCGGCCATGGACAAGGCCCGCTGCGCTGCATACGTGGCCATGTTCGAAACCGTTTCCTGCTCGCCAATGACATGTCTTTGACGAATCCCCGTGCGGGAAACGATCCATTCATCGGACGTATCCAGCACTTTTTCCAAATCGGCATTCGTTACCGTCTTTTTCGGAAGCCAGGAACCGGTGCCAACAATTTTCGCAGTTATCACAAGCCATCCTCTCTCTTCATTCAGGTGTGCATCGGATGGTTTTGAATCTGGACAAGCAATTTTTCATTAATCTGGTTGGCGACATATTCCCGAGCCGTAAATATTGCATTCATAATGGCCTTGGACGAAGAACCGCCATGGCAGATCATGCCAATACCATCGATTCCCAGCAACGGAGCTCCTCCAACCTCCGAATAATCCACCTTCTTCTTGAAAGCCGCAAAGGCCGGACGGGCAAGCAGATAACCGAGCCGCCCGAGAAACCGGCTTCGGATTTCCTCGCGCAACAACCGGCTGACGCATTCCGCCAGGCCTTCACAGGTCTTCAACACCACGTTGCCCACAAAACCGTCACACACCACGACATCCGCACCGCCGTCGAAAATATCCCGCCCCTCAATGTAGCCTTTGTAGTTGAAAGGGGCATCCTTCAGCAGAAGATGCGCCTCGCGGGTCAATTCAACTCCCTTCGATTCCTCGGAACCATTGGAGAGCAAACCCACCACCGGGTCTTTCTTCTTCATCAGATGGCGGGCAAACAGATCACCCATAAAGGCAAACTGCGCCAGCTGATGGGGCTTGCAATCCACCGTGCCTCCCACATCAAGGATGAGCGTCCGGCCTCTGCGGCTGGGAAAAATCGTCGCAATGGCCGGCCGATCTATCCCCGGCAGACGCTTCAGAATAAACATGCCCGCCGCCAGCGTCGCACCGGAATTGCCGGCGCTGACCACCGCCTGGGCCTCACCACTTTTCACCAGCTCAAATGCCACACGGATGGAGGAATCTCTCTTGCGCCGCACAGCATCCGCAGGATGATCGTTCATCGTCACAATCTCCGAAGCATGCTGCACCCGGATATCCAGCCCCCGGATATTGTAACGCTTCAGATTTTCCTGGATCCGCTCGGAATCCCCGATCAGAATGATCGGTATCCCCCATTTTCCGGCCGCATCCACTGCTCCCTTCACCTCAATGTCGGGAGCATTGTCCGACCCCATGGCATCCACAGCGACAACAATGCGATCTTTCAAAGGAATGTCCTTTTATTTCTTCGCTTCTTCAGTTTGAATGACGGTCTTGCCCTTGTAGGTCCCACACACTTCACAGACCCGATGAGGCAGTTTGGGCTCTTTGCACTGGGGGCACAGGGAAATGCCGGGTACCGGCAAACCGTCATGGGCACGCCGCATATCACGTTTGGATTTGGAAGTCTTTTTCTTTGGAACAGCCATGATTTTTCTTCTCCTTCATCTCTCTATCGTTTTCAAAAGCGCAACGTTTCCAAATTGTTGCAGATTGTCTGTCATTTTTGGGAGTCATCCGGGGATATCTTCAGCCCGGACAGCGCCTTCCAGCGGGGGTCAACCACCTTTTCCCCGCAGGTACAGCTTTCCACATTGCGGTCCGCTCCGCATACCGGGCACAGGCCCTGGCAATCCTCCCGGCACAGCGGACGGACCGGCAAGGCCATGATCACCTGTTCTTGAACAGCCTCGCACAGATCCAGTTCCTCGCCGGTAAACGGTATCATGCCCGCTTCTTCGGCAGCCATCTCCCGTTCCTCTTGCGCCTCCTCGTCAGTATCGTCCTCCATCCTGACAAACACCAGCGAAAACGCTGTCTTCAGAGGAAAAACAAACTCCTTCAGGCAGCGGCCGCATTTCAGGCCAAGACGAGCTTCCACCTGTCCCTTGAGGTTGCAGGTATGATCACTGCTGCAGCACACCATCGCCTGAATCCGCACCGGGGAAGAGAAAACCACTTCCCCCTGCTGCTCCATGTCCGCCAGTACCGGAAAAATGTCCGCCTTCTCCTCGAAGACAAACTCCTTTTCCGCGTTTCCCAATACTCTGAGAGGAATAGTTAAAGTATTTTTTCGCATGAGGAACTTCTGGGTAATGCAAGCGTCTGAACCCGCCCAAAATAAAAGCGCCTGACAACGGCGCAGTTTCAATCATTCATTCCGTTTATATTATCCATATTGAATTTGCAAGACAAAATGATCCGGAATCCATCTTCCGTCCTTCTCATCCCCTTGCCCACCCCACGACTCAAAGCCTTAAGTGCCCATATCTTCAAAAGAACACCATCTTATCCACAAAATTTGTTGACAACCTGTTCAAAAACTTGTGCAAAAATTGCCGGGGCTTTGTTTTGAAAAGATCTTCTAACACTCTGCCTAAATATTAATCTTTTAAAAAATCGTTTTATAACAACAAGTTACATTATCGCATCCATTTCTTTCCATTCTTTGCCCCCCGCTTTCTGCCATGCATGCTGCACATGTACCCCATATCTTAGGCATTTTTCTTCACAAACGCCTGCAAGCCAAGCGGCAGGGGCACAAAGTACTCAAGATTTTCGCGAACGGGCACGCAGCTTTTTGCCCAGCCAGACAAAGGCCTCCCGCGTGCGGGATATTCTGCAGCACCAGCAGCCGGCGGCGAAAACCGCCATGCCAGTTACAACCGCTCCGCCCAGAATCACCAGCTTGAAAGCGCCGCCTCCCGCATATTCCCAGCTGCCAGCCAGAAGAATACACCAAACCACCGCCGCCATCACGGCCGTCACCGGCAGCAGCAACCACAGTTCGCGCACAAAATTGAAAAATCCCAAAGGTCCCAAAACCTTTTCCAAAGCACGCCACAACAGCAGGGCATTGGCAGCGGCGGCAAGCGTCCCGGCAGCCGCAAGGCCGACATGTCCCCAGCCCCACATAAGCACCAGACCGCATCCGATGTTGATCAACAAGGTCCAAAACGAAATCCGCACCGGCGTTTTCGTATCCTTGAGCGCATAGAAGACCGGCGCCAAAATCCGGCTGACGCCGACAAAGATCAGCCCCGGCGCGTAGGCGGCCAGGGCCTTTGCGGCCTGCACCACTGCCTGATGATCAAAGGTTGCGCTGCGGAAAAACAGGCTGAACACCGGCACTGCGCAAACGACCAGCCCCGCCGCCGCAGGCAGAGTCACCAGCACGATCAGAAACAGCGCAAAACGCAGGGCATCCAGCAATTCCCCGGTTTCCTCCAGCGCGGCATAGCGGCTCATGGCGGGGAGCGCCGCCTGCGCCAGCGACACAATGAAAATGCCCTGGGGAAATTCAAACATCCGCTGGGCATAGTACAGATAGGAAACACCGCCTTCCGGCAGAAAGGAGGCCATAAGACGGCTGACCGTCAGATTGATTTGGTAGATGGCCACTCCGGCAATGCCCGGCAGCATCAGGAGAGCGGCCCGCTTGACATCGGCATCCAGGCAGGGCCAAACCGGGCGCGGCATGAAACGCTCACGCGCAAGCAGGGGAAACTGCAAGAGCACCTGGATAACACCGCCCGCCAGCACGCCCATGGCCAGGGCCACAACAGGCGGATGAAAACGGGCAAAACCCAGCCACGCCGCGCCTATCATGCACAGGTTGAGAAACACCGGAGCCAGGGAAGGCAAAAAGAAACGGCCACGAACGTTGAGGACGCCGGTTATCAGCGCCAGCAAACTGACAAAAAACAGGTAGGGAAACATGAGCCGGTTAAGCAGTTCTGTCAGCTCCAGCTTGCCGGGGACTGCGGCAAATCCCGCGGCAAACAACCGGACCAGAAGCGGTGAGGCCACAACACCCAAAAAACAGACCAGAGCCATAACAAGAATCAGCATGGTCCAGCAGCGGCAGAAAAAACGGTAGGCCTCTTCCCGTGTGCGCTTATGACAGATCTCGGAGAAAGTCGGAACAAAGGCCGCAGTCAGCGAACCTTCGGCGAAAAAACGCCGAAACAGGTTGGGGATGGTAAAAGCCACAAAAAAAGCATCCGACGCAAACCCCGCCCCGAACAACCGGGCAATCACCATATCCCGAGCCAATCCCGTCACCCGGCTGAGCGTGGTCGCCACGCCCATTACGCCGGTTGCCCGAAAAATTCCCGCCTTCTCCGCCATAGAACGCCGTCTCCTGCAAAAAAAAGGATTAAAATCAAAATTAATCTTAAGATTTTTCTCTTCAAGTCATGGAAAATATGGATTTTTTCCATGAACGTTCCGTATGCTTTTTTCTTGACGAACTCCCCTTTTCAAGTGTACAAGACCTCCCGGCTCAAAACAAACAACAACGTATTCTCATTGAAGGAGGTAACACCTTGGCCAATCACAAATCAGCTCTTAAACGCAATAAACAGAACATCGCCCGCAACGAGCGCAATACGCGCATTCGCTCGACGCTGCGCACCCTGGTCAAAAAAGTTCGTACCGCCGTTGCCGAAAAAAATCAGGAAGCGGCTGCAGCCGCTCTGGCTCTGGCTGTACCCTACATTGACAAGGCCTCTTCCAAGGGCGTGCTGCATGATGCCACCGCCAGCCGCAAGATTTCCCGCCTGACCAAACTGGTCAACACCATTCGTTAAAGGGCCGGGACATTCCCAAAGGCTTTACAGGGAATCACACATTAAACGGGCGCCGCACAGCGCCCGTTTTTTTTATGCCTGTTTTGCTTTTTTCGACGGGGAAGCGCCAAGCGCCAGGATCTTTGCCGTAAGCATCTCCAGCAAGGCGTATTTGTCCGCGGAGCTTTTCAGCCCCTTGTCCGTCTCCAGCAGCCATTCAAAAATCCGGCGATAACCGGATGAGGAAAAACGCAGGGCCTGGCTTTTCATCTTGCCCAGACAAAAACCGGGAATTTTGGCTTCCGCCGTAATCACGGCATCGGAAATCTTCTGATCAAGCAGGGTCCGGCAGATCCACAGTTGCCGAAAATGACGCGCCAAAAGGCCCAGAAACTGCATCGGAGTCGACGGGGAGCCATCCTCCAGCACCCTGTGCACCATGACAAGCGCCCGGGCATCACCACGACCGATGGCATCCAGGGTATCAAACTGCGAAACCTCGCGGTTATCCGATGTGGCCTTGCCCACGTCCTCCACGCTCACCCGGGTGCGTTTTCCCAAAAAGGCCAACAGTTTTTCCAGCTCAATCTTCCAGGTTTCGCCGCCGCAGAGCTGACAAAACAGATCCAGTGCTTCGGAATCGAAACGAACGCCGCGTTCCTGCGCCTTTTCCCGGATTGTCGCCGCCAGCCGATCGCCGCGCAACCTGGGAAAATCAACCGTCAAGGCGCATTCTTTAAGGGTTTTGAACAAACTCTTGCGATTGTCCGGGGCATGGGCAGTCATAAGCAGCACCGTCTCCGCCACCGGTTCCTTCAGATAGGCAGCAAGTGCCGTCTGACTCTCGGCGGACAGATCTTCCACCCTCCGGAGAATCACCACACGGCGCGCCGCAAAGACCGGAAACGTGCGCAGCGCATCAAAAAGGCCCTCCATGTCATTTTCTTCCCCGGAAAAAACATGCAGGTTGAAGTCACGCTCCGAAGGATCCAGCAGCGTATCCACCACAAGGGTCAGCGCCTCTTCCAGAGACACCGTATCCTCGCCGCAAAAAAAAAGCAGCGCGGGAAGATCGCGCTGTTTTTGTTTCAGCAGTTTTTTCAAATCATAAA
>JAFPZV010000100.1 GCA_017417085.1 Deltaproteobacteria bacterium
CGCCGCCAGCGTTCGTTCTGAGCCAGGATCAAACTCTCCAGTTTGTATATCTTTCTTAACTGAAGTTTTTAACTTAAAGACCCTTGGCACAAGCTGTTTGATACTTGCTGTTTAGTTTTCAAAGACCGCCTTCATCTCTTCGCCGTAAACGGCGACGAATTTGGATTTTTACACTAACATCCGATTTTCGTCAATAAAAAAATTTCGATTTTTTTCGAAATCGAAATTTTTTCTTCCCGTCTCCCGACAGCGAGGGGCGTTATACCGGAACGCCCCCCGCTTGTCAACAATCTTGTGCAAAATATTTTTTATTTTTTTTGATAAAGCATTTCCAACCGCCCAACCATTCGACAATATTGATAAAATTATTGCGGTTGATGTTTATGGCTCCACGATGTTGAAATCCTGGCTCTGCGTCGGATTAAACTGGTTGCAGGATGCCACCACGAACTTGAGCAAATCCACATCCCCCTCCAGCCTTGCCACACTGGCGAAGGGCTCGAACTGCCCACCCATCAGCAAAAACAGGGCGTCCTTTTTGGTGGTGACGGAAAGGCCTGCATCCGGAGCCGCAATGCCCATATAGGGCAGAACCGCACCATTTTTGAAACGCAGCGCAAAACATTCTCCGGTGTCCACCAAATGGAAGTTGACAGTGAAATCCCGCTCGCCCAAAGCCTCCTTGTCCAGCAGAATGGCCAGAAAATCCAGGATATTGCTTGCGGTCATGTTCTGCATCATGTCCACCACGCCCCCAGACGAGATGTTTGTTTGCCCCGCACGCACGGCATTACCCTGCCGCAGCTCCAGCGCTCCGGTCAGGTAGGCGTTGCGCCAGGTACCAGATTCCGCCTGATAGCCGAGCTGTTCCAGAGCGTCGGCACAAAGCTGACGCGCTTCACGGTTTTCCGGATCGGCAAAGACGATGGTATTGGTCACCTCCGCCACCCACTGGAACTCCCCCGCGTCAAAGTCGGCCCGGGCCTGCCGCAACACGGCCTCCACACTGCCCAGATTCATATACGCCATCCATTTTCGCGCGCTTTCCTCGGGAGGCAGGGCATGCAGATGCACAGGATTCGCGTCATACCACCCCATAAACTTCTGGTACACCGCCTTGGCATCATGGGCCACAGTACCGTAGTACTGACGGCTGTGCCAGTTTCTGGCCAAGGCCCTGGGCAACCGGATCCTGTGGGCGATTTCATTTTCCGTGTAGCCCTGATTGATGTAGGTAAGCGTCTGATCGTTGATAAACTTGTACACCGCCGCGGTTTCGACAAGGTAGTCGTTCACCACGGCATTGCCCCAGTGCGGCCAGTTATGGGACTGGAAGGTCAGTTCCACCTGGCTGCCATAACGTACGACAGCCTCCAGGATGTACTTCGCCCAGGCCGCGCCGTCACGCACTTCGGCTCCGCGCAAAGTATAGAGGTTATGCAGGGTCGCGGTACAGTTTTCCGCAACCCAGAGCGCCTTCTTCTCGGGAAACCAGGTGTTCATTTCGGCAGGCGCCTCGGTGCCAGGCGTGAGCTGAAACTCCATGGTAACGCCATCAATGGTGTAGGTTTCACCGGTTTGGGTAATTTCAAAGCTGGGTGAAATGTAGGAGGGACATCCCACGGACTGTCCCATGCCAATACCCATGGCAAGCCGCCCTGTTTCCGAAGGCTTCAGATACACGCCATATTGATAGGCTGCCCGACGCTCCATGGCCTTGCCCGCATAGACATTTTCACTGATCGCATGTTTCTCGAAGCCCGCCGGCACGATGATGGGAATTTTTCCGCTCGTCAGCTGGGCTTCCAGGGAAGTGCCAGACGCCGCTGTCTGTTCCGCGTCCATCAGCCCCCTGATGCCACCAAAGTGGTCAATATGGGAATGAGAGATGATGACCGCCTTCACCGGCCGCTTGCCCAGATGCTCTTCCGCCAACTGCATGGCAGCCCGGCTGTACTCCACGCTCATCAGCGTGTCAAGCACAATCCAGCCGGTTTTTCCCGCGACCAGGGTCAGGTTCGACATATCGTAGCCGCGTACCTGATAGATGCCGTCCATCACCTTGAACAGTCCATACAGGTGATTGTTCTTTGTATTCTCCCACAGACTGGGATTGACGGTATCCGGAGCCTTTTCGTGTTTATTCAGAAAGGCGTAGGCCGCCTGACTCCAGATCACATGGCCGTTTTCATCCAGCAGCTCCAGCTTTTCCGGCGCGGCAATCAATCCCCGGGCCGCGAACTCGGCTTCGCGCCGGTCGGCAAAATCCAGCAGTTCATAGTATTTTTTATGATTTGCAACAGTAGCCGGTGCTGCCTTTGCCGCGGCAAAAACGATCGCCGCGGTTTCCTTCGTTTCGTTTGCGAGATTTCTTTCGGAAGAGTTTAAAGAGTGCATTCGGAGAAGTCCTTTAACGCGTACAAAAATAATAATGAGGGAAGAAAGACAAAGCAGTGGCGAAATGCCAACTTTCCCGTTTGTTTCTCCCATATATAAAAATTATATTACTTCCCCAAAAACAATACAAAATCAAAAAAAGCCAGGGAGAACGCCAATGAAGAGTCCTTTGCTGCTGTTGCTGATCCCCTTGGGCATAGGCTGTTATAATGGCGATGCGGAGGCTGCCTCAAAGGAAACCATCTGCGTCAGTGCTCTGGGAACCTCGGTGATCAAAAATGTTCTCGTTCCTTCCAACGCCACTTGCGGCCTGAACGGCACCACCGTCACCGGTGACATTACCGTCATGCGTGGCGCCATTCTCAAGGCGCGCCGAGTGCAGATCAACGGGGATATTGAGGCAAACGGCGCCGTCAAAGTGGATATCACCGACTCCGTCATCAGGGGCGATATTGAGCTCAGGGAGGGACGCGGCGCCCGTATCATGAACAATGAGATCAAGGGCGATATTGAGCTGGAACGCAATAGCGGTCTGCTGATGGTTGCCGGCAACCAGGTTAAGGGTGATATAACGGTCGAAGAAAATCTGGGCGGTCTGCACATCTCCCGCAACAGCGTCGACGATCTGGAATGCTTCAACAATCGGCCCGCTCCAAACGGTTACGGCAACACCATTAAAGGCAGCCGCAAGGAACAATGCCGGAATTTTTAGGCGGTCACGCACGTCAGGAGTACCTTTGCCATGATTTCATATATAATATGGCTCCCAAAAGAAATGGGACCGCTCAAAACGATCCGTTTTCCGGCGCGGGGGTATCCTTGACGCCACGTTCCCAAAGAATGAGGGAAAATCAACCATTTCGACCCAAGCGACAGGAGGTCTGCTCATGCATACGGACAATTCCTTGAAGGCACTGAAATCTTTTGATCAAAGCGTCTGGCTTGACTATCTGCACCGCGAACTGTTGCGTTCCGGCGAATTGCAACGGCAGCTGGAGCAGGACGGCGTCTGCGGCGTCACTTCCAATCCGGCCATTTTCCGGGAAGCCATCGCCGGCAGCGATGCCTATCACGAAGCCATTCTGACGCTGGTACGCAGCGGCGCCGATGTGTCCGGCATCTACCTCGGCCTGGTGCGCGACGATGTGCGCGCCACAGCCGATTTGCTCAAAGACTGCTACGAGCGCAGCGACGGCCGCGACGGCTATGTCAGTCTGGAAGTGTCGCCCCATCTGGCGCACGACTACGAGGCAACAGTGGAAGAGGCGCGCAAACTTTGGGAACTGATTGATCGTCCCAACCTCATGATCAAGGTACCTGCCACCGACGAAGGCTGCCAGGCTCTGAGCCTGCTGATAGAAGAAGGCATCAACGTCAACGC
>JAFPZV010000101.1 GCA_017417085.1 Deltaproteobacteria bacterium
AATTCTTCGATGGAGGGCTGCAGCTGCTTGTGGCAACGGTCGCCATAGGTGGTTTCAATGATGACGATGTCGGATTCCGGCGGCACGTCGGGATCGCGCAGAATCGGACGGTGGCTCAGGCCCAGATCGCCGGAAAAGGCAAGATGGCGAGTCTTCCCGTTTTCGGTCAGTTTCAGCGCGATGCCGGCGGAGCCCAGGATATGGCCGACGTCGAAGAAGGTGGCTTCAATGCCGGGAGCGATTCTCAGCGCTTCACCGTAACTGGCGGAGCCACTGAAGAAGTCCAGTGCGTCCAGCGCATCCAGCGTGGTGTAGAGCGGTTTGATGTCGCTGGCATCGCGGCCGCGGCGGCGCGCGCGGTTGGCAAGATAACGGGCCTCTTCCTCCTGCAGGCCGGCGGAGTCGAGCATGACCAGTTTGGCAAGTTCGTGGCTGGCGGCGGTGGTGATGATCTGTCCCCTGAAACCGCGGTTGACCAGCAGCGGAATCCGGCCGCAGTGATCAAGATGGGCATGGGTCAAAAGCAGAAAATCAATTTCTTTCGGATCAAAGCCGAAATCCGCGCGGTTTTCTTCTTCCAGTTTGCGCCCTCCCTGGTAGAGTCCGCAGTCAATCAGCACGCGCGTACCCGCGCATTCGACCAGATGGCAGGAGCCGGTGACGTCCTGGGCCGCTCCATGAAACGAAATTTTCATATTGAATTCTCCCTCTAAAGTGAAAGGGCAAAGAAACAGCTGTTTCCCATAAAAATATTGAAACAATGAAACAAATCTGATGGCTTTTGCCTCGTGTATAATAGCTTCAAGGTTTTTCTTTTGACAAGGTTTCACCCTGGAACTTTTTGAAGGTTTGCACTTTCAAGTGCTGTTAAAAGCAGGTAGATTACTGTCCTGTTTTTGGGAGCGGAAGCGCTTTTCTTGCCGCTCTTTTTTCTTAAGTGTCTGTCAATATTCGCACATTATTTGGAGGTAGGGATGTTGCCGGTCGCCGAGCAAATGAAGATCATTCGTCGTGGAACTGTCGAGATTATCATGGAAGAGGAACTGCAACAGAAACTGGAACAGTCGGTTGCGACTGGGCGGCCGTTAAAAATCAAGGCGGGTTTTGACCCAACCGCGCCCGATCTGCATATCGGCCATACGGTGCTGATCCAGAAGATGCGGCAGTTTCAGGAACTGGGGCATGAGATTTTGTTTCTCATAGGGGATTTCACCGGCATGATCGGCGACCCCACCGGCAAGAGCGAAACCCGCAAGCGTTTGACCCGTGAGCAGGTGCAGGCCAACGCGGACACATACCGCGAGCAGGTCTTCAAGATTCTCGATCCGGAACGGACCAGGATTGTTTTCAACAGCGCGTGGATGAAGGATATGGGTGCGACGGATCTTATCAATCTTTCCGCCCATTACACTGTTGCGCGGATGCTGGAACGCGACGATTTTCACAAGCGTTTTACCAGCCAGCAGCCTATCTCCATCCATGAATTTATCTATCCGCTGATTCAGGGATACGATTCGGTGGCCTTGCAGGCGGATGTCGAACTGGGAGGCTCGGATCAGAAGTTCAACCTGCTGGTTGGGCGCGAATTGCAGCGCGATTTTGGGCAGCGGCCGCAGTCGGTGATCATGATGCCTTTGCTGGAAGGATTGGACGGCGTCCACAAGATGAGCAAGTCGCTGAACAACTACATCGGCATCACCGAGCCGCCCAAGGAGATCTACGGCAAGGTCATGAGCATTTCCGACGAGCTGATGCTGCGCTACTACGAGCTGGTGTCGGATGTAGGACTTGAGGAATTGGAACGGATTCGGGCGGGCGTGGCCGGTGCGCCGGACGGCGCGCATCCGATGGAGAGCAAGAAGGCGCTGGCAAAGGAACTGACGGCGCGCTTTCACGGTGCGGAGGCTGCGGAGCGCGCGGCCGAGGAATTTACCAAGCAGTTTGCGCGCAAGGAGGTGCCGGATGCCATTGATGAGGTGACCTGTTCGGTGGCGGAGCCGGTCTGGATCTGCCGGCTGCTTACGGAAAACGGGCTTACTGCCTCCAACGGCGAGGCTCGTCGTCTGATCAAACAGGGGGGCGTCAAGCTGGATGGGGAACGCCTTACGGATGACAATCTCGCGTTTGATCGTCCCGGGGAAACGGTGGTTATTCAGGCGGGCAAGCGGAAATTTCTTAAAGTTCACTTTACCGCTTAAGTGAAGAACAGGGGCGGCCGGAAAAATCCGTCCGCCCCTTGAGTTTTTTTCAAAATAAAAAAAGGGCAGGATATTCTATCCTGCCCTTTGTATTTAGTCTGTATTAATTCTTAGAGTTTCTTGACGTTGGATGCCTGGGGCCCTTTCTTGCCTTCCACAACGTCGAACTCTACCCGAGCACCTTCCTGGAGAGTCTTGAAGCCATCACCAAGAATCTGGGAGAAATGTACGAAAACATCCGGCCCATCATCCTGCTGAATGAAACCAAAACCTTTTGCATCGTTAAACCATTTTACAGTTCCTTCTGCCATGCTCTTCTACTCCTTTTTTCTGCAAAAAAATGTTTTTACCTGTGCAACCCCGCATAATTCCTTTAATTTTTGCGAAAAATTGCACAACCTACAACCAATGCGCACAAGCTATGCTTTCTTTGGTTGAAAATCAAGTTAATTCCCCAGAAAAAATTTTCCCATTTTATGAAGGCCGTCTTCCAGTGCGCGTGGAAGCATGTTGCCCCTCATAGCGCCGCCCCTTTTCCATCTTCCAGATGTTGCCGCCAGAGATGCCGTCGCGGACTTCGCATATGCCGCGGCTTTTCCCCGAATTAGGTGGTTTGCCGTATCATCGGCGGAAAAGAGAATGCTTTTTATAGCCAGCCGGAAGATTTCTTAGGATTTTCCGGCATCGGAGTTGGTTCTATTTTGTCTTCTTTTGCTTTACGGAAATTATATTTCTTTAATCCCTCCTCGATCTTTGTAAATT
>JAFPZV010000102.1 GCA_017417085.1 Deltaproteobacteria bacterium
ATCAAGAGCGAAAGCCAGGCTGCGGGAGATACGAGGACTCCCGGGTATGTCGTGGATCCGCTGAAAGAACGTCGTGGCCGTCCCTCCCGTGCCGAAGAAGCGGAAGATGAAGCTGCGGAGGATGTGGAGTTGGCGGTGTCTGGCGAAGAGGGAAGCGTGGAAGGAAGAGAGGACACCGATGGCGGAGCGGACCTGCCTGGGATGCCGTAAAACGCGTGATCAGCGCGATCTGGTCCGTTTCACTCTGGCTCCGGATGGCGCGAAGGTCTTGGTCGACTATCGCCATAAATTGCCGGGGCGTGGTGTATATACCTGCGCTGCCCGGGAATGTTTGCAGGCTGCGGTGAAAACGCGGCAGTTTCAGTGGGGACTGCGGGCGCAAACATTGGAGGTGAACACGGAAGAACTGGCAGCGGCATTGCGCGCCCGGATAGTTCAGTATATTCTGGCGCTGCTGGGTATGGCGCGCAAAATGTCCGGAAGCGTGGTCGGCACCCGGCTGGTGTCGCAGGAGCTTGAAAAAGGTGAGGCTTTCGCGCTGCTGTTTGTGGCTTCCGACATGTCGCCCAATATTGCCGCCAAAGTACTTTTTCAGGCGCAGCGTTTGCAGATTCCGGTTTGCCGCTTGTATGACAAGGATGCTTTGGGGCAGATTTGGGGCAGGAGCGAAAGCAGTGTGGTGGCGATTCGATCGTGTGCGTTGGCGCAATCTCTGCTGAAGGAGTTGGACAAGCTGGATCGGGTTTGAGAGACGATTGTGATGTGGTGGCTAGTTTCCAGGGGAATATGATGTGATGGGGAAAATACGACTGTATGAATTGGCCCAGCGATTGGGTGCAGACAGCAAGACGCTTATTGAGCGTTTTGCCCGTTTGGGAGTTGAGGTGAAAAGCCATATGAGCATGCTGGAAGAGAAGGATGTCCAGAAAATTCGTCCGGGGCTTGCGGCGTCCGAGGGGGAGCATTATGACGAAAAGCGGGTGTCGCAGGGCATCATCCGGCGGCGGAGGAAAGATCCCGCGCCGACGGAAACGGTACCGGCCGAAGATGCCGCTCCCGGAAAAACGGTCGCTGCCGAAAAGAGCGGGGAATCCTTCGCTGAAAATGCCTCTTCCCCGAGCGTTGCCACCGTGCCCCCCGAAAAGGCTGAAACCTCATCGCCGGAACTTCCCAAACCACCTGTAAAAATTGAGCCCTCCAATGTTTCCGAGGCCTCCCCGGAGGTTATAAAGACGGAGCCTCCTGCTCCCGCTCCGGAAGTTGTCACCGCTGCGGCGGAGATCGTACCGGAAGCCAGGGAGACTGCGCCGGAGATCAAGGAACCCGCGCCGGAACCCAGGGAAACCATACCGGAAGCGAAGGAAACTGCGCCGGAAAAAGAAACAGCGCTGAAAGAGGAAGTTGGGCCGGAAGCGAAAACTTCTGACGCCGGAGCGCAGGAGATAAAGACGGATGTGCCGCCGGCTCCGGAGCCCCAGGCGCTTTCCGAAACCGTTGCGCGGGAGCCTGTATCGGTAGAGCCCGCTCCAAAGGCTGTGGCTCCTGCTGCTCCCGTTGTTGTGCCTGCGGCCATTCCTGCAGCTTCTGCATCAAAATCTGCGAACGTAACGTCCCCTTCATCGGAAAAACCGGTGGCCAAAGAACGCGACAGAAATGCATCCCGGCCACAGAGACGTTCTTCCGGCACCGCCAAAATCCTGGGACGGGTGGATTTGGGTCTGACTGTCGAAAAAACGGCGGCTCCGGCAGCTTCCAAACCGGAGGTGAAAACGGCTTCGCCTGTTTCTCATTCTCCGGTGACGCCAGTTGCTCCGAACCGTATTGTCAGCGAGATGCCGGTTGCGTCCTTTGAAGGTGAGCCTTCACGCCGTTCGTCCGGCAAGGGCTCCGACAGCCATGGAAACGGCGGCGATCCGGAACAGAAAAAATCTTCCGGCAAAGCCCTGCGCGGCGATCGCAAAAAGTCGAAGATCCGGCTGGTGGATATTGATTCGGATATGGACGACGATGACATGTTGCCTCATGGCCGTCGGGAAATGTTCGAACCGAAACGGGCCGATCGGGGGAACAAGCGAAGGAATGCCAAGCAGCCACCCAAGAAAACGGAAGTCACTGTTCCCAAGGCGATCAAGCGTATTATCCGCATCAGCGATGTCATCACGGTGGGCGAATTGGCCAAACGGATGAGCATCAAGGCCAGCGAGCTGATCCGGGAACTGATGAAGCAGGGCACCATGGTCACCATCAACGATCCGCTGGACTATGAAACCGCCATGCTGCTGGCCTCCGATTTCAACTACGAAGTGGAGAACGTTGCCTTCGATGAGGAAAGCGTGCTGGGCGAACACGCCGCCGAGGCGACGGCCGCTTCCGAAGAGCAGCTGCAGCCCCGGCCGCCGGTGGTCACCATTATGGGACATGTCGATCACGGCAAGACCAGCCTTTTGGACGCCATCCGCGAGACCAACGTGATTGCGCGCGAGGCGGGTGGCATCACCCAGCATATTGGTGCCTACGAAATCGATTTGAATGGCCGCAAGATTTGTTTTCTGGATACGCCTGGGCATGAGGCGTTTACCTCTATGCGGGCCCGCGGCGCCAAGGTGACGGATATTGTGGTGTTGGTCGTGGCTGCCGATGACGGCGTCATGCCGCAGACGGAGGAGGCGATCAACCATTCCAAGGCAGCCGGAGTACCCATTATTGTTGCTATCAACAAGATAGACAAACCCGCCGCCAATCCGGAAAAAGTACGGCAGGAACTGACCAAGTTCGGCCTGCTTTCCGAAGACTGGGGTGGCGATACCATTTTTGTCGAGGTCTCCGCGAAAAAACGGATTAATCTGAGCGGTTTGCTGGAGATGATTCTGCTGCAGGCGGAGATGATGGAATTGAAGGCGGATCCCAGCCGGCGTGCAAAGGGCACCATCATTGAGGCGCGTCTGGATCGTGGACGTGGCCCGGTGGCTACTGTGCTGATTCAGGAAGGCACTTTGCGTCCCGGCAATCCGGTGGTGGCCGGCGTCCATTATGGGCATGTGCGGGCCATGATGGATGACTGTGGACGGTCGCTCACCGAGGCAGGTCCGTCGACGCCGGTGGAGATTACCGGACTTTCCGGGGTGCCGGAGGCCGGCGAGACCTTCTACGCTCTGGAAGATGAGCGGGCAGCGAAGGAAGTGGCCCTGCATCGCCAGCAGAAGAATCGCGCCATAGAAATGGCCAAAACTTCAAAGATTTCTTTGGAGCAGCTCTATTCCCGCCTCAAGGAGGGCGATGTCAAGGAACTGAACGTTATCGTCAAGGCGGATGTTCAGGGTTCGGTGGAAGCGGTTTGCGACTCGCTGACCAAGCTTTCCACTTCCAACTGCCGGCTGACGATCATTCATTCGGCGGTGGGCGGCATTACCGAAACCGATGTGACGCTGGCCTCCGCTTCCAACGCCATTATTATTGGCTTTAATGTTCGTCCTGAAGCCAAGGCGACGGTTCTTGCCGACACCGAAGGGGTGGATATCCGTCTCTACGATGTCATCTATGATGCGGTCAACGATGTGCGTGACGCCATGCAGGGGCTATTGGCGCCGACATATCGGGAAAAGGCCCTGGGCAAGGCGGAAATCCGTCAGATCTACCATATTTCCAAGGTGGGGACGGTTGCCGGCTGTGCTGTTATCGAGGGCAAGATTGTGCGCAACGCCCAGGTGCGGCTGCTCCGCGACAACGTGGTGATCTGGAGCGGCAAAATTGCTTCGCTCAAGCGTTTGAAGGATGATGCGAAAGAAGTGCTGAACGGTTACGAGTGTGGTATCGCGCTGGATGGGTATAACGACATCAAGCCGGAGGATATTCTGGAAGCCTTTGAAATGGAAGAGGTCAAGACCCGTTTGGCCTGAGGATTGGCAGACAAGCGTACAGGATTTGACGGGCTGCTGTAAACCATGTGGTTTTGAGCAGCCTGTTGTCATTTTTTTAGGAGAAAAAATTTTGGCAACCAGACGTTCCAGTCGTGTGGGCGAACAGATTAAAAGAGAGATTTCTCTTCTTATTTCCAAAGGATTGAAGGATCCGCGCATAGGTTTTGTGACCATTACCGATGTGGAAGTCAGTCCCGATTTGCGCTTGGCGAAGGTCTACTATTCTGTTTTGGGAGATGATGCGGCTCGGAAGGAGACTGCGCAGGGACTGAAAAATTCGGTGCCTTTTTTATGCCACGAGCTGGGGCAGCGGATACGGTTGCGCTATACGCCGAAACTGGTGTTCATTTTCGATACGAGTCTGGAATACGGTGCGCATATGGATGAACTGCTGCGCCAGATCGCAACGGAGAAAAGACAGGATGATAGCGAATATTCTGAAGGCGATTGATGAAAATGAACATTTTCTGATAGCCGCCCATCTCAATCCGGATGGGGATGCCCTGGCATCCACTTTGGCCCTGGGTAACGCTCTGCGTGAAATGGGCAAAAAAGTGGTGATGTACAATGTTGATCCGGTACCCGCGAAGCTGGCCTTTTTGCCGGGAGCGGACGCCATCGTGCGGGATTTGGGCGAAAGCCGGTTCGATGTGGCCTTTGTGCTGGATTGCGGGGATCTGCGCCGGATCGGAAACGATGATCTTCCTTCACGGTGCCGTTTTGTGGTGGATATCGATCATCATGGAGCGGGGCATGCTTTCGGGGATTGCCGTTTGATAGATCCCCATGCCAGCGCCACTGGCGTCCTGGTTTACCGTCTGTTGCACCAGAGTCCTTCCTACCGGTTTTCCACAGATGTGGCGACCTGTATTTACACGGCAATTTTCAGTGATACCGGAGCGTTCCATTTTTCCAACAGCGACAGGGAATCTTTTGCCGTTGCGGCGGAAATGGTGGCTTTGGGCGCCCAGCCGGCGATGGTTGCCTACAACATGGAGAATCGCGGCGCATCAGAACTCGATCTGCTTCGCAGGGTATTGAAAACGCTGAAGGTTTCTGCAGACGGCCGGGTCGCCTCCGTTGAGGTTTCCCTGCGGGATATGGCCGAGACCGGTACGTGCCCGGAACACACGGAAACGTTCATCGACTATCCCCGTTCCATTCGGGGGGTTGATGTCGCGCTGTTGTTTCGTCAGCAGGCGGAACGTCAGTACAAGGTCCGGATGCGTTCCTGGCATGTCAATGTGGGCGTGGTGGCCCATGCTTTGGGTGGCGGCGGACATGCCAATGCGTCGGGCGTGATGCTGGAAGGGACGCTGGAAGAGGTTGAGAGGATGGTCCATGCCGCCCTGGAAAAACTGTCGGCGGTATGAACGGTTTTTTGATTCTTGACAAGCCGCAGGGGCTGACTTCGCATGATGTGGTAGCGCGGGCGCGCCGTATTTTGGGTACGCGCCAGATAGGCCATTTGGGTACTCTGGATCCGTTGGCGACCGGTGTCCTGCCGCTGGCGATCGGGATGGCGACCCGGCTGGTGGAATTTCTGGAGGCGGACCGCAAAACGTATGCCGCGGTGCTGGAGCTGGGCACGGAAACGGCCACTCAGGATGCCGAAGGGGAGGTTGTGGCACGCCGTCCGGTGCCGGATCTGGGGCGCGAGGAGGCTGAGGCGGTGTTTGCCGCCTTTGTGGGCCGGATGAAGCAGTGCCCGCCCATGTATTCCGCGGTGAAGATCGGCGGTGTTCCACTGTACCGTCTGGCCCGCAAGGGGCTGGAGGTGGCGCGTGAGGCTCGCGAGATAGATATACTCGAACTGAAGATAACGGAATTTGCGCTTCCCCGCATTGTCTTTGAGGTGCAGTGCTCCAAGGGAACCTATATCCGGACCTTGTGCCAGGATTTGGGGCGCGCCCTGGGAAGCGCCGCCCATATGACGGCTCTGCGGCGCTTGCGGAGCGGCGTCTTTACGGTGGCCGACAGTGTGAAGCTGGACGATCTGAAAGCGGATACGCCGCTTTTGCCCCTGACCGCCGGTATTGGTGGGTTGCCCAGAGTTGAGGTGAGCGAGGAAGCGGAAAAAAAGTTGGGTTATGGAATCCCGCCGCGGCTCGCGCATGTTGTGGGTGATATTTCCGGGCTGGAAGGCAAAAGCTGGGTGGCGCTGATGCGGCAAAACCGGCTGCTGGCAGTGGCCGTCCCGGATTTTGGGCATGTACGGGAGACGAGAGGGGATTTCAAACTGAAAAAGGTTTTTGTCGGGTCATGAAGAATCTTTACTTTATCCCGATTCCATGCTAGCTATACAGCAAGAATATGAAGGCGTTTAACTAAGCCTTTGGTAATACAAGTGAAAATAAAAACACGGAAAAGATGACAAGGAGGAAAACAGTGCAGGAAGCGGAACGGAAGAAGGAAATCATTCAAAAATATCAGACTCATGAGGGCGATACCGGTTCTCCTGAGGTTCAGATTGCGTTGCTTTCGGACAGGATTGCCTATCTGACGGATCATTTTCGTATCCACAAAAAAGACCATCATTCCCGTCGTGGATTGTTGAAAATAGTCAGCCAGCGTCGCCGGTTGCTTGACTATCTCAAGAGCCGGAGCGTTGATCGTTATCGGACCCTGATTCAGTCTCTGGGTATCAGAAGATAGAGAAACGAAAGCGGTTCTCAAACAGGTGGGAACCGCTTTTTTGTTGTCTGGCAGGGGGCATGCTTTGCCAGACCTGTGGTGTTTGTGTGGTCCGTTTTCAGTGAGGCCGAAGGAGGTTGTCCAGAGAGAGGGTTCGCTTTGGAAAAAGGGAGTGTTCTCTCGGGCCATCCTCCTTCGTTGCCGTAAATGTTTAATTCCTAAAAGCGCATCTTTTGAGCACATGAAGAGTGTTGAACCGCGCCGGATCTTATTTTTTATGTTTGAACCGGCGCTTTTCAGGAGAGGTGCTTTTCCGGCCAAAAAAGAGGAGGACGCATGATTTTCAGGGAAGAAATTGAATTCAATGGACAGAAGTTCAGTATTGAAACCGGCAAGTTGGCGAAACAGGCCGACGGCGCGGTGGTGGTGACATGCGGGGAAACCATGGTGCTGTGTACCGTGGTCGCCGCCAAAACCCTGCGGGAAGGACAGGACTTTTTTCCGTTAACCGTCAACTATCAGGAAAAGTTCTATGCCGGAGGCCGGATTCCCGGCTCCTTTTTCCGGCGTGAGCGTGGATCCAGCGAACGTGAAACGCTGGTTTCCCGTCTGATCGATCGGCCGATGCGCCCGTTGTTCCCCAAGACTTTTCTGTACGAAACGCAGGTTATTCCCACTGCTATCTCCATCGATCGGGTGAACGATCCGGATACGCTGGCCATGGTGGCGGCTTCCGCCGCGACCGTACTTTCCGACATTCCTTTCGGCGGGCCGATAGCCGCCGTGCGGGTGGGCAGGATCCAGGGCGAGTTCGTTGCCAATCCCACCATCCAGCAGATGGCGGAATCGGATATGGATATCGTGGTGGCCGGTACCCGTGACGCGATTCTCATGGTGGAAGGCGGCGCGGAATTCGTTTCCGAAGACGAGATGCTGGAGGCGGTGTTCTTTGGTCATCAGGCCTTCCAGCCCTTGATCGATATGCAGGAAAGATTGCGCGAGGCGGCCGGCAAGGAAAAACGCGAGTGCCCGGCAGTTGAAAAGAACGAGGAGCTGGAGCGGAAAGTTGAGGAAATGGCTGCCGAGCGGCTGGACAGTGCGGTGCGGATCCGTGGCAAGCATGAACGGCGCGACGCCATCGCCCAGCTGCGGGAGGAGACGCTTGCCGCGCTGGCCGGGGACTTTGAAGGACTGGAAGCGCAGGCCGGCGACGATTTCGACGCGCTGCACAAGAAGATTATGCGCCGGATGGTGGTGAACGAAGGTGTTCGTATTGATGGCCGCGACCTGACCACGGTGCGTCCCATCACCTGCGAAGTCGGCGTTTTGCCCCGTGCACACGGCAGCGCGCTGTTTACCCGTGGCGAAACCCAGGCA
>JAFPZV010000103.1 GCA_017417085.1 Deltaproteobacteria bacterium
TTGCAACCATGCTGCCGGCGCATTATTCTCTGTCTTCGATCGGAGTGGAGCTTCTCACGTCACAACCTGCCGTTCCATCCGGAACGCGCCAAAATCCAAGGAGGATTGCCCATGAAGCAAAGAACACTGTTGCGCATCTTGTTTCTGGCCGGTGGACTGGCCTTTCTGGCTACCGCCGCCAGCGCCGAGGTGGACTGCAAGGATGCCCAGTCCATCAAGGGGCTGGTGCAGAATCCGGCTGCCATGACACAGGACGAATACGAAGCGGTTCTGGATACCCTTTCCTGCTGCGACATCGACCAGACCAAACTGGCGTTTGCCGGGAAATGCGCCACCAACGAGGCCCTGGGACTGCTGAAAAAGGAAAAGACCAAAATTCCGTCCATCAATCCGCTGGTACCCAAACTGATCAAGCACAGCGCGCCCCAGGTGCGGGCCCGTGCCTATGAGGAGCTGTCGGACCTTTTCGGCAGCAGCAGCCAGGATGTGGCGCTCGCCAAGGAGGCCATCGCCTCCGAAACCGATCCCTATGCCCTCAAGATGCTCATCTGGAAAGGCGTGCACAACCTGGGCAACAGGGTACCGGAAGTGGGCACCTTTCTGCTGAAAATGGCCCAGCACGAACATCCGCAGGTGCGCTGGGCCGCGGCGGTTGCCCTGGGCAATACCTGGTCGGACAAGGTGCCGGGTGCAACTGACGCGATCATTACCCTGATCGGCGACCCGGACGAAAAGGTGCGCAAGATGGCCTGCAAAGGAGCTGGCAAACTGGGCGACGAGAAGATCATCGCACCCATTACCGATGTCCTGAAAGACGACGCCAGGGCGAATATGCACGGCGAATGCATGCAGGGCCTTACCACGCTGTGGCTGGATTATCCCTTCCACAAGAGGTACAGCGAGGCAGCCTACAGGGCGGCCATGGACTACTACAAAAAGACGCCCCGCACCGACAAGATTCCGGTGTGGTCTTCCATCAAGCTGGCAGGCGAGTATGCCAAACCAGTGGGCAAAAAAGACGCCTTTGCAGAATGGAAGAGCCAGGCAGGTTACTACAAACCTGACGAACTGATCGCGGTCATGACCGACATCGTGAAAGATCCGCAGGCAAACTGGATGGGCCGCACTGCAGCCCTGAACGTCATCGGGAAGGCCGGCGGCAAAGAGGCGCTGGACAAGCTGGGACCGGAGGTGGAAACTCTGAACGATCCCAAGGCGAAATTCATCAAGGATGGCTACCAGAAAGCCCTCAAAGAGGCGGAGAAGGGCAAATAAGCAAGATAGAGTAAAAAAAATCCCGTCATGTGCCGCGGCACGTGGCGGGATTTTTTATTGTTGGAGATAACGTTACTTTTCCAGCGCTTCCAGTTCCTCCCAGCGGGCATAAGCGCTTTCCAGCTCCATTTCAAGAGCAGTCAGCCGCGCGGAAACCGCCCCCGCTTCCGCTCCCGCATTCCGATAAAAGTCGGGGTCGGAAAGCTTGTCCCGTACTTCCTGCAATTCAAGCTCCAGCGCTTCAATTCTCCCCGGCAGCTCATCCAGTTCGCGTTTTTCCTTGAAACTCAGACGCCGTTCCCGCTGTTTTTCCCGTGGCGCTTCACGCACCGCGCGCCCGGCCGGCTTCTTGTCCCCGGAACTTTGCGCCTGGCTCTGGCGCAGCCAGTCGTCATAGCCTCCGGTATATTCCACCAGACGCCCCGGCGCTTCGAAGACCAGAAGTCCGGTCACCGTACGGTTGAGAAATTCCCGGTCGTGGCTGACCACGAACACCGTACCCTGAAATTCCGCCAGCAGTTCTTCCAGCAGATCGAGCGTTTCAAGATCCAGATCGTTGGTCGGCTCGTCGAGTACCAGCACATTGGCGGGACGGGTAAAGAGCCGCGCCAGCAA
>JAFPZV010000104.1 GCA_017417085.1 Deltaproteobacteria bacterium
CTATTTGATCTGTTGACCGGCGTAATTGCGCGTGACGGCGGCAGCATTCGCTGGAAGGGCGATGAAGTGCCAGATCTGGGAAGCCTTGCCGCCTATATGCAGCAAAAGGATCTGCTGTTGCCCTGGCTCTCGCTGTTTGAAAACGCCATGCTGCCGGCGCGGGTTGCAGGGGAAGGCGATGCCCGGAGCGACGAAGCGCGCGCCCTGCTGAAGCACCTGGGGCTGGAAGGTTTTGCCCATTACCTGCCCGGCGCGGTTTCCGGAGGCATGCGGCAGCGCTGCGCGCTGGTGCGGACACTGATGTTCGGGCGTGAGATTGTTTTGCTGGACGAGCCGCTTTCCGCCCTGGACGCCATTACCAGAAGGAGTCTGCATGCGGTGCTTCTGCTGCTTCAGACGGAATTCCGCAAGACACTTCTGATGATCACCCACGATGTCGAGGAAGCGCTGCTTCTGGCCGATGAGGTCATTGTGCTGAGCCGCCCTCCCATGACGGTGCGGGAATGCTTCCGGCCGAAAAGTTCCAAACCGCGCCGGATCACCGATCCCGAGCTTGTCAGACTGAAGGAACATATCCTTAGCGAACTGGAGGCGGAAAGCGATGCGCTCTAAATGGATCTCTTTCGGACTGGTGCTGTTGATTCTGGCACTGTGGGAGGGTTACTGCCGCGGTTTTCAGGTGCCAGGCTACATCCTGCCTTCACCCAGCGTGATTTTGCTGACAACGGTGCAGCGTGCTTCGGTGCTTTTTCCTCACGCGCTGGTGACCGCCCTGGAAATCGTGCTGGGGATTGCGCTTTCGCTTGCCATAGCCGTGCCCCTGGCGATCACGATGTTCGCCCATCCCGCCTTTGAGGAGGCGATATCGCCTTTTTTGGTGGCTTCGCAGTCGGTGCCGGTTTTTGCCCTGGCGCCGCTTCTGGTGATCTGGCTGGGCTACGGCATTGCCAGCAAGGTGCTGATGGCGGCGATCATCATCTTTTTTCCCATTACGGTAAGCCTTCTGGAAGGTTTTAAAAACTGCGGCTCCGAATATGCGATGCTCTTCAAGCTGATGGGGGCCGGTTTTTGGACGCGCCTGAGGATGCTCTACTGGCCCTGGGCGCTTCCCTACTTTTTTGCCGGTTTGAAAGTTGGCGTTACAGTGGCGACCATTGGCGCGGTTATCGGCGAGTGGGTCGGGTCGCAGCAGGGCCTTGGATATCTGATGATTCAGTCCAACGCGAGGCTGAAGGTGGACATGGTCTTTGCCGCGATTGTCTGGCTCTCGGTCATGGGGCTTGCCATGTGGAAATTGGTCAATATATTGGAAAGGCGTATCATTCGCTGGAAATAACAGGTGCTTTTAAAGTATGGTTCCCAGGCAGGAGTGGACGTTTGTTCCAAAAAACGAAAAAGGAGGAGAACAATGAAAAAACTGGTCATGCTGTTGCTGGCGGTGATGCTGTTGCCCGCCGCCGGACAGGCGGAAAAGCTGACGCTGATGCTGGACTGGTTCCCCAACATCGATCATCTGCCGATCTATGTGGCCCAGCAGGAAGGCTACTTCAAGGAGAAGGGACTCGAAGTTGAGATCATGAGCCCTTCCGAAACCACGGACGCGCTTAAGCTTGTGGCTTCCAACAACGTGGATCTGGCGGTTTCCTACCAGCCGCAGGCCATTATCGGCGCGGCCGAAGGCCTGGACCTCAAGGTGGTGGGCCGGCTGGTGGAACAGCCTCTGGGAGTGCTGATGTTCCTCAAGAGCAGCCCGTTCAAGACACCGAAGGATCTCAACGGCAAGAAGATAGGCTATACCGTTCCCGGTGTTGAGGAGGTGCTGATCAAGGCCTTCGCCAAGATCAACGATGTAAAGGACATTACGCTGGTCAACGTCGGTTTTGCGGTTGTGCCGTCTTTGACCTCGGGCAAGGTGGACGCCATAATGGGACCGTACAAGAACTACGAGACCATTGCCATGGAAGATGCCGGCCATCCCAGCGCCTTTTTCCAGCTGCAGGACTGGGGAGTTCCCGACTATGACGAACTGATCTTCATCGCCGGTTCCAAGGCCATGAGCGCCAAAAAGGCGGCAGTAAAAGCCTTTGTGGAAGCGGTCAACCACGGCATCGAAACTGCCCGCAGCAATCCGGACAAGGCTCTGGAGGACTTTTTCAAGGCGGTTCCGGAGGCCGACAAGAAGATGGAAGCCCGTGCCTTCAAGCTGACCGTGCCGTACTATGCGCATGGGCAGAAACTTGATGTTCAGCGTTGGCAGAAGTTTGCCGGTTTTGCCAAGGAGTATGGCCTTGTCGAGAAGGCGGTGCCTGTGGAACCCCTGCTGCACAACTGGTAAGTTTTTCAGGAAAACCTCAGGATAAGAATCCCGCCGCGTGCGTAGAAGGGCAAACGCGGCGGGATTTTTTTCCTGTTTTCCGCGTTGGGTCACTCAAGTGTTATGTCTGAGATGAAGCAGATGCAGACATGTCCCTCTATTCTATTGCGCAGCCTGTGGTAGATAGGTCGTAC
>JAFPZV010000105.1 GCA_017417085.1 Deltaproteobacteria bacterium
ACCGGACAAGCGAGGAGAGCCGCCGCAGCCTGGATCTGCTGAAAAAACGCATGGAGAGCGAAAAGGCCATCACCGCCCACTACGAGGCGCGCTACACTCTGGGCGCGGCCGAACTGAAGGACTATCTGGATGCCCTGAACAACGAAGACGCCACCAGACAGTCGGTACTGCAGGCAAAATACGTGCTGCTGCGCGATGAAAGCACCGTCTACCGCGCCATGGGCGGCCGCTTTCTCGTCAAAAAACGGCCCTGAAGAGGTCCTTTCCGGCCATTTACGCGGGGATCCGTTTTTCTGTTGACAATTTCTCCTCAACGGCGCTAAAGCTTGCCAAAGAAGGAGTTTAACCATGACGTTCCACAGCACCACAAACTTTGGCGCAAACAACACGGCCGGTTTCAGCACCGGGCGCTTTTACGCGTATTATGCGTATTTCTGGTTTACCAAAGCCTGTGGCAGGGAGCTGCGCTGACGTCTATTCTTACATCCGCCAAGTTTCCCAAAGGGCCACAGGCTTTTACCGCAACCTGTGGCCCTTTTTATATTGCGGTCCGCTCAAGGCTGCGGAAAAATTTGGAAAATGGCACGTACTCAACACAAAGGAGCTGTATCATGTATCTTGGCAAAAAAGTCCGTCTGGAACGTATCATCAACCGCAAGAACGGCCGCACCATCATCGTTCCCATGGATCACGGCGTGACCGTGGGCGTCATGAGCGGCCTTATCGACATGCGGGAAACCGTCAACGACATGGCCAACGGCGGCGCGGACGCCGTGCTCATGCACAAGGGGCTGGTGCCCTGTGCGCACCGCAACGCCGGCAAGGACATCGGGCTTATCGTCCATCTGTCCGCCTCCACGGCGCTGACCCCCACACCCAACAGCAAGATTCTGGTCGCCACGGTGGAGGAAGGGATCAAACATGGCGCCGATTGCGTTTCGGTGCATGTCAATCTGGGTGATCCCGATGAAACGACCATGCTCTCCGATCTGGGCAAGGTGGCCGAAACCTGCGACAACTGGTGCATGCCGCTGCTCGCCATGGTTTACGCACGCGGCCCCAAGATCCAAAACAGCTTCGCCCCCGAGGTGGTGGCGCATTGCGCCAGGATTGGCGCGGAACTGGGCGCGGACATCGTCAAGGTCTCCTACACCGGCGATCCCAAAAGCTTTGCCGATGTGGTCGCGGGCTGCTGCGTGCCGGTGGTTATTGCCGGCGGGGAGCAGATGGGTTCGACCCGGCAGCTGCTGCAGATGGTTCATGATTCGCTGCAAGCGGGCGGCGCGGGAATCTCCATTGGCCGCAACGTCTTCCAGCACCGCAACCGTGTGGCACTGGTTTCGGCCCTGCGCGCCATCGTCCATGAAGACGCCTCCGTGGAAGAGGCGCTGAAGATCGTGGGAGAATAATCCATGAGCAAGCTCTATTTCGCCAGCGTGCCCTTCGTCAAGGAACAGGTGACCCTCGCCCTGGAATCGGGTGTGGACGGCCTTGTTGTTCCAAGAGAGCAGGTGCGGCTGGCCCAGGGCCTGGCGCGCTGCGAGGTGCTGGCCTGCGAAGATTTGAGTCCGGTGACGCTTGCCGCCAAGTCCGACGAGGAAGAGGCGGCGCGGCGTCTGAAAGCCGGTGAAACCGTGCTTCTCTCCCGCGGCTGGGAAGTTATTCCCGTGGAAAACCTGCTGGCCCAGGGCGACAACCCTTTGGCCCAAAGCGGCGCTCTGCTGGCCGAAGCCGCAAATCCTGACGAAGCCCATTTGGCCTGCGGCATTCTGGAACGCGGCGTGACGGGCGTCGTCATCCTGCCGGAGGCGGCAAAAGCCATCAAGGAGATCGTGGCGCAATGCAAGCTCGCCCAGACACGTGAACCGTTGCAGGCGGCCACCATCACCAGGGTGCAGAGCGTCGGCCTCGGCCACCGGGTCTGCGTCGACACGCTCTCCCTCATGCAGCGCGGCCAGGGGATGCTGGTGGGCAATTCCAGTGCCTTCACCTTTCTGGTACATGCGGAGACCGAACACAACGAGTATGTGGCGGCCCGTCCCTTCCGGATCAACGCCGGAGGCGTCCATGCCTACACGCGTCTGCCGGGGGACCGTACCTGCTATCTGGGCGAACTGGCCGCAGGGCAGGAGGTGTTGATCCTCTCTTCGGATGGTGATGCACATACGGCGGTGGTCGGCCGCGTCAAGATCGAAGTCCGGCCGATGCTCATGATTGAGGCCCAAATTGCAACGGATGAAGGCGTAAAAAGCGGCACGGTGTTCCTGCAAAACGCCGAAACCATCCGTCTCACCGCGCCGGATGGCCGTCCCTTGAGCGTCGTCACACTGGAACCGGGCGATCAGGTGCTCTGCCGCACCGATCAGGCCGGGCGGCACTTCGGCATGCGCATTGCCGAAGACATCCGGGAGGTCTGATCCATGAGCCATGAAGCGCAAGACAATGCCGCGCAACTGGGAAACATCCGGGAAGCGATTGACCAGGTTGACCGGCAGCTGCTGGAGCTTCTCAACCAGCGTGCCGCATTGAGTCTTGAAGTGGGGCGCATCAAGGCCGGCACACAGGGTGCCATCTTCAGGCCGCAGCGTGAGCAGGAGATACTGGAACGGCTTTCGGCGCTCAATCCGGGTCCCCTGCCCGACGCCCATCTGCGCTCCCTCTGGCGCGAGATCATGTCGTCATCGCGAGCCCTGCAACGCCCGGAACGCGTGGCCTATCTGGGACCGGAAGGCACCTTCTCCCATTTCGCCGGTCTGGAATACCTGGGGCATTCGGCTCTCTTTTACCCCTGCGGCAATATCAACCAAATCTTCGACATGGTTGCCACCAACCAGTGCGAGCTGGGCGTGGTGCCGCTCGAAAATTCCCTGCAGGGGACGGTGGGAGTAAGCTTTGATCTCTTCCTTTCCCACGAGGTCTTCATTCAGGCCGAGCTGTTTTCCCGCATCGCGCACTGTTTCCTGAGCGATGCGCCGGATCTGGCCGCGATACGCACCGTCTACTCCCATCCGCAGCCGCTGGCCCAGTGCGGCAATTGGCTGCACGCCCACGTGCCCGACGCCTCTCTGGTGCCGGTGGAATCGACAGCCGCGGCCGCCCGCCGCGCCTGCGGCCATGAGGACGCCGCGGCCATCGGGCATGCCAGCCTCTCCAAGATAGTGGGAATTGATGTTTTGGCCCGGCACATCGAAGACGCCTCCGGCAACTGGACACGCTTCGTCATCATTGGACCGCAGCCGGTATGCGCTTCATCTCCGGGCATGGCATCCGAAGACAGCAAAACCTCGCTGCTCTTCACCCTGCCCGACCGATCCGGCGCGCTTTCCGGCGTGCTGAACCTGCTGGCGACCCATGGCATCAACATGCGCAAGATCGAATCACGCCCACTGAAGGGCGAACGCTGGAAGTACGCGTTTTTCGCTGATGTGGAAAGCGATCTGGAAGACCACAAAAATGATGCCCTGCTTAAAAAACTGAAGGAGGCCTGCAACAGTTTCCGCATTCTGGGCAGTTATCCGATCGGGCCGCAACTGGATCGCGTGGATGGCGGCGGAGGTCCCGGCGACGCATTGGATGAGGGATAAAGGCACACCGTGTCAAACAAAAAAGCGGCACTGCCCTTTTGAAGAGGCGGCGCCGCTTTTTTTATGTCCTTAAAGATTGTCAAACCCCGGCGGTACTTCCGGTTCCTTCTTCCCGCTGTGCCTGTACCTGAAAATGCTGTACAGCAGGACAATCACAAACGCTGAGGCCAGGACATATTTTTCCATAAGCGCGAAATAGACGGCGCACATCAGCAGAAAAAATATCCCCATGAAGAATAAAATATTGATGAGTGAATCCATATTTTTGACAAGAAACAGTTTGTTTTTTATTTCATAATATATGAATTCTATGACTATAAAGAGCAAAAATATGGAAGCAAACCCTATCATTGCTATCAGTACATATCCCGTGTTTTCCATATCTGCAATGTCCATATCCTTGCCTCTTTTGATATCAATCTGAAATAAACGCCTTTTATGTATATTTATCCACAATTTTATCGATTTATAACATATCTTCTCACGCATTCAAAGCAATTATTGCACATTTTGTTCACATATCTCCCTTCCCTACCAGCACCAGGGGAAAAATGCCGGATTTCTTGCGGCGTTGTACGCCAGTTCCAGCATGCTCGTGGGATGAAAGCAAAAGGAAGGCTCCTCTGTTTGACGAATAAAAGGCATCCATGACAAGGCCGCACTTCTGGTCAGGTTTATCGCCATACACCGGAACCAGATGAACCTGACAATGAGTTATGGTATTCATTGCTTTGGAAAACCGGATCACACCGAAATTTTTCACGCTTCAGGAGGTATGCCCATGAAGAAAATGATTTTTACTGCATTGATATTACTTGTTTTCTCCGCGTCTTGGGCACAATCTTCACTATCTGCCCCCGATACTGTGCCAGAACAAGCCATCCAGAAAGAATCCAAAA
>JAFPZV010000106.1 GCA_017417085.1 Deltaproteobacteria bacterium
ATATGGGGAGAATTATCGGCAAGGAAGGGCGTACGGCCAAAGCCATGCGCACCCTTCTGAATGCCAAGGCGACGCGGGAGGGGCGGCGTTCCTCTTTGCAGATCCTGGAGTGATGGTTCAGGAAAGACGGATTTTTGCGGGAACGGTTGTCAAGGTTCATGGGCTGCGTGGTGATGTGAAAGTTCATCTGCCTTCCGAACGGGAAGCGCTGTTGCGTTATGGACAGCGTTTCATGCTGTATCGGGATGACGCCTTGATAGAGTCCCGGTCCGTCAAACGGGTGGTGCCCTGCGGGGGGGGATGCCTGGTGCGGTTTGAGGGCATAACGGAAGTCGCGGCAGCCTCCCGGCTGGTTGGCTGCGAGATTTGGATTTCTCCCGGGGACTTGTCTTTTCCCGCGGGGGAGGACGAGCATCCCGCCGCGCTGGTGGGGATGAGCGTCAGGGATGCCAGGTTGGGCGAGATAGGTGTGATCGAGGATTTTTTTGCAACGGCTGCCCATGGTATCCTGGTAGTGCAGGGCGAGTACGGTGAAGTGCTTCTGCCGAATGTGTCCGGCTTCAAAAAGATGGTGGATTGGAAGGAGCGCAGGCTTTTGGTGGAACTTCCGGAAGGCCTTGTGGATGACGGAAGATGAGATTTGACGTTCTTACTCTGTTTCCGGCCATGTTTGATCCGCTGATGCATGTCGGGGTTATCGGGCGTGCGGCAGCGAAACGGGTCTTTGACATTGAGGTTCATAATCTTCGGGATTGGGCGGATCCGCCCCACTATGTGGTGGATGATGCGCCGTATGGCGGTGGCGGCGGTATGGTAATGAAGCCGGAACCGGTTTGGCGGGCGCTGTCCGCTGTTCGCCGGCAGGCTCCAGATTCTCGTGTCGTCCTGACGACTCCCCAAGGGAAAACTTTCCGACAGCAGGATGCCGTGGCTTTTTCCCGTATGGCCGGAGTGATTTTTTTATGCGGGCGCTATGAGGGGGTGGATGAACGGATCCGTTCCTGGGTGGATGAGGAGTATTCCATCGGCGACTATGTTCTGACCGGTGGAGAATATGCCGCGTTGGTGATGGTGGATGCCATCGCCCGTCTTGTTCCCGGAGTGCTGGGCAATGACGCGAGCGCGGAGGATGATTCCTTCAGTGAAGGTCTGCTGGAATATCCCCACTATACCCGGCCCGTGGAGTTTGAGGGAATGACGGTTCCTTCGGTGCTGGTTTCCGGCAATCATGGGGAAATCGCCCGCTGGCGCCGCCAGGAAAGCTTGCGGCGAACCTTGCTGCGGCGTCCGGATCTGTTGGCGAAGCAGGAACTGGATGATGCGGATCGCCGTTTTGTGGACGATCTGCGGAAAGGAAACGCATGAAGCCGCGAGCCTTGGCTTTGGTGCATTATCCGGTGCTGGATCGGCGTCATGACATTGTCGCCTCGGCGGTGACCAATCTCGATCTGCACGACCTGGCGAGAAGCGCCATGACGTTTGGCTGGAGCCGCTTTTATGTGGTGACGCCGGTTGAGGAACAGCAGCGTTTGGCGGAAAAGATTCGGGAACACTGGTGCCAGGGCTATGGCGCCGTATATAATCCGGATCGCCGGCAGGCGCTGGAACTCATGGAGATCTGCCCGGATCTGGATGAGGCGCTTCGCCGTTGGGAATCCTGGACCGGTGAACGGGCCTTGCCGGTGCTGACGGGTGCCGCGGTCCAAAACGGCATGTCCTGCCAGCAGTGCAGGGACTTGATGCAGGATTCGCCCTTGCTGCTGATCTTCGGAACGGGCTGGGGACTGGCCCCGCCGTTGTTTGAACGCGGCTGGCCAACGCTGGAGCCGATTCGGGGAGCGGGCACCTACAATCATCTGGCGGTGCGTGCGGCGGCGGCCATCTTTATGGACCGCCTGAGTGAAAATCGGATTTAGTACGTTAAACGTTTTTGTGGCAGGGCAGTTGAAAAAGATGTTTTTCAGGCTGCAATAATTTATTATAAACACTGTAAATATCATAAGGATGAACCGTAGGGTTCTCATCCTGTCAGGAGGAAAGAATCATGAATATCATTGATGAAATTGGCCGGGAACAGATGAAGACCGACATCCCGCCCTTCAAGGCCGGCGATACGCTCAAGGTCCACGTCAAGATTGTGGAAGGCGACAAGCATCGTATCCAGATGTTTCAGGGAGTATGCATCAGCCGCAAGAACAATCTTATCAGCTCTACCTTCACGGTGCGCAAAATTTCCGACGGCATCGGCGTAGAGAGAATTTTCCCGCTGCATTCCCCGAACGTCGACAAGATCGAAGTGCTGAAGATTGGCCGGGTACGCCGCGCAAAACTGTACTACCTGCGCAAACTGCAGGGCAAGGCCGCGCGTATTCAGGAGAAACGCTACTGAGAGAAGCGTGTTTCGTTTTCATGAAAAGGCCCCATTTCCTGGGGCCTTTTATTTTTTACGGTGCTTGAAGGATGAGGAAGGCAAACCGGGAAGCATCAGCTGATGACGAGCGTGCGTTGTGGCGGCAGGGATTTACGGCCGTCGCCGGTGTTGACGAAGTTGGACGAGGTCCTTTGGCGGGCCCGGTGGTGGCGGCGGCGGTCATCCTTGGCGAGGACACACAGCTGCCGGGATTGCGGGATTCAAAGCAGCTTTCCGCAGCCCGGCGCGAAGAGCTTTTTTTCAGGATTCGCCGTGAGGCTTTGAGCATTGGATTGGGCATAGTGTCTCCGGAGGAAATTGATCGCCTGAACATTTTGCGGGCCAGTCTGCTGGCGATGAAGAAGGCGGTGGAGTCCATGAAGAAGCCGGCTGATTTTCTGCTGGTGGACGGCATTTTCACCATCCCCGATCTGGCGGTGGAACGTCCCCAGCGGGCTCTGAAACAAGGTGACGCCCGTTGCCGGGCGATTGCCGCGGCTTCCATTGTGGCCAAGGTGATTCGTGACGGCATTATGACCGTTCAGGATCGACTCTATCCGGGCTATGGGCTGGCCGGCAACAAGGGCTATCCCACGGCGGAACACCGCGCGGCGATTGCCAGGCTGGGCGTGTCGCCAATCCATCGCCGGACCTTTCGCGGCGTGCGGGAGTATCTGGAGTGACCGATACCCGGCAGACCCTGGGCCGCTGGGGCGAAGATTTGGCGGCGGCCTACCTGCAGCAGCGGGGCATGGTCATTCTGGAGCGCAACTTCCGGGGAAAACGCGGCGAGGTGGATATCATCGCGCGTGATGGGGGAGATTTGGTGTTTGTCGAGGTCAAAACCCGCCGCAGCGAGACGTTCGGAATACCGCAGGAGGCGGTGAACTGGCACAAACGGCAGCAGATTATCCATCTGGCCGAAGTCTATCTGCAACGTCATCCTTCTCTTTTGCAGCCGCGTTTCGATGTTGTTGCCATCATGGTAAGGCCGCATGCGGAGCCGCTGGTCGAACATCTGCCCAACGCCTTCATCGCTTGAAACCTTCAATGTTGCTCCCGCTCTGGATGGAGCCTCCTTACAGTTGTGCCCGGGAAAATTTGTTTTTTCCCGGGCACAAATTTCTTCAAAATTCTTCCAAAAATTTTTTCTGCCAGGCTCGGAATTATGCCTGACGATTCGTCTCTCCCAGAGCCAGGTGCTGCGGCACCGTGACCATGCGCTCATAGGAGGCGAAGGCGTCGTCCACCAGTTTCTTGTCGGGCTTTTTCGTGAACCACGAAACCACCGGCACGATAACCAGTCCGGCGATCATGCAGAAGGCGCCCGCGTTGATGGGGGATTTCAACATCGCCGGGAAAAATCCGCGGAACATGATGTTGGCCAGCATGAGGATGGTGGAAAACAGGAAGCAGGACCAGCAGGCCGTGCTGCTCGCGCCCTTCCAGTAGAGCCCGTAGAGGAAGGGGGCCAGGAAGGCTCCGGCCAGAGCGCCCCAGGACACGCCCATCAGCTGGGCGATGAAGGTGACGTTCGAGCGGTACTGGATCAGCGCCAGGATGACGGAGATGACGATAAAGACGACGATCAGGCAGCGCATTATGAATACCTGTTTTTTCTCGTCCATTCCCTTGAAGAAATGTCCCTTCAGGAAATCGATGGTGAGTGTCGAACTGGAGGTCAGTACCAGCGACGAGAGCGTCGACATGGAGGCGGAGAGCACGAGGATGACCACTACCGCCAGCAACAGCTCGGGCAGGCTGGAAAGCATCGCGGGGATGATGGCGTCATAGCCTTCCGTGGCCACATTTACCTTCCCGGAGAACAGACGCCCGAAGCCGCCCAGGAAGTAGCAGCCGCCTGCCACGACCAGCGCGAAGAGCGTGGAAATGACCGTACCGGTGTCGACGGACTTCTCGTTGCGGATGGCGTAGAACTTCTGCACCATCTGGGGCAGGCCCCAGGTGCCCAGGCTGGTGAGGATTATCACGCCCAGCAGGTTTGCCGGATCCGGCCCGAAGAAGGAGGCGAAGATACCCGGGATGTCGGAGGTGGCCGGGTCGGAAACCTTTGCCAGACCGGTCAGCGAGGCCATGAAACCGCCCTGCGAGCTCAGGACGTTGACGATGACCGCGGAGATACCCACCAGCATGATGATGCCCTGGATAAAGTCGTTGATCGCGGTGGCCATGTAGCCGCCGATGACGACGTAAATGCCGGTCAGCAATGCCATCCCGATGACGCAGACCGAGTAGTCAATGTTGAAGGCCATGCCGAAGAGGCGTGAAAGGCCGTTGAACAGCGAGGCCGTATAGGGAATCAGAAAGATGAAGGTAATGATTGAAGCGGCAATCTTCAGATTCTCGGAACAGAAACGTTTACCAAAGAATTCCGGCATGGTCGCGGTATCCAGATACTGGGTCATGATGCGGGTACGACGGCCCAGAACTGCCCAGGCCAAAAGCGAGCCAATGAGCGCGTTGCCGATGCCCACCCAGGTGGCGGCAATACCATAACGCCAGCCGAACTGCCCAGCATAACCAACGAAGATTACGGCGGAAAAGTAGGAGGTGCCATAGGCAAAGGCGGTCAGCCAGGGGCCAACCGCGCGCCCTCCCAGGACGAATCCGTTGACATCCGTCGCGGTCTTGCGGCAGTACCAGCCGACGAAAATCATGATGGCGAAAAACACCAGCAGCAACACAATCTTGAGATCCATGAAACAATTTGCTCCTTTCCCTTTTCTGAAAGTACGTTAGTGGTGATGCAGCAATAAAAATATAAGCCTTCTATTCTACCATTTTCAGTCAGGTACCACAATGCAATTTGAAAGGAATTGAAAAGATTTTCAGGGAAAGGCGAACGTGCTCCGGAAAATAAATCTTTTAATATCTTGAATATTTATTGGATAAAAGTTTATAAAAACAAATTTATTTCCCCGGCGGGACAGGGAACGGCTTTGTCCTTTGAATCTTTGAAAAGACACCGGGCGTCAGTGGGAGGGCGTTTCGGGGGAGGGGAGACGTTCAACCCTTGATAAAACACTTCTTTAGAGAGAGGAAACACAAGACATGAGCACGATTCGGATGAGCGACATAACCTTGAAACAGAAGGCGGCGGAAATACTGACGTTCAAGGAGAAAATCGAGCTGGTGAAACTGCTGGACAGACTGGGAGTGGATGTCGTCGAACTGAAAGGCATCGAACACGCCAAGGCGGACAGCCTCTCGATCAAGACGATGGGCGATACGCTGAAGGAAGGCATCCTCTGTGTGGAGGTCAAGCCGGAAAAGGCGCAGATCGATCTGACGGTGGAGGCTCTGCGCAGTGCCGGAAAACCGCGTCTTCAGATTGCTGCGCCCACAAGTCTCGTCCAGATGGAGTATCTCTGGCATATGAAGCCGGAAAAACTGCGGGAAACCGTCGTGGACGCAATCGCCTATGCCGCGTCCCGGATTGCGGATGTGGAGTTTGTGGCTCTTGATGCGACCCGCAGCGAAAGGGATTTTCTCTACGCAATGGCGGGGGCGGCCATTGAGGCGGGCGCGAAGACCATCACGCTCTGTGACAACGCCGGCAATATGCTTCCGGCGGAATTTTCGGCCTTTGTCGAGGAGGCCAAACGGAGTATCCCCGGCCTTGATCGGGCAGCACTGGGCATTTCCTGTTGTGACGACATCGCCATGGCGGACGCGTGCAGCATCGTCTCGCTCATTGCGGGCGCTGCCGAGGTGAAGGCCTCCATCTATCCGGAAGGGCAGGCCCCGCTCAGGAATCTTGCCGTGCTGCTTCGCAAGAAGGGTTCCGAGTACGGCCTTTCCAGCAATATGCGCACTGTGGAACTGACGCGAGTTTGCGATCAGGCGGCACGGCTTTTCACCACGACCCGCAGCCAGAACTCGCCTTTTGAAAATGGCGTCCGCGAAACGGATGACGAGAGTTACTTCACGGTACATGACGATATCGACACCATTGTTCGGGAGACCAGAAACCTGGGCTACGATCTTGGCGAGGAGGATCAGGCTCTGGTCTACGAGGCCTTTACGCGGCTGGCGAGCAAGAAGGAGCTGGTTTACGCGCGTGAAATCGATGCGATTGTGGCCTCTGCCGCCCTGCAGGTGCCGCCGACCTACCAGCTTGGAGACTTCATCATCAATTCGGGCAACGTGTTTTCCGCCACCGCCCATATCCGTCTGAAACGTGGCGGCGAGATGCTGGAAAGCGTCGCCTTGGGAGACGGTCCCGTGGATGCGGCCTTCCTTGCCATCGAACAGATCACCGGCCGGCATTACGAACTCGACGACTTCCAGATCCAGTCGGTTACCGAAGGCCGCGAGGCCATGGGCGAAACGGTCGTGAAACTGCTTTCGGGCGGCAAGATCTATTCCGGCCGGGGGCTTTCCACCGATATCATCGGCTCCAGCATCAGCGCGTATATCAACGCCCTGAACAAGATCGTCTATGAGGAGGAAAGCTGATGAAACTCTCCTTTTCAACCAAAGGCTGGAAGACGCTCTCCTTTGACAAGGTGGCAGCCATAGCCGCCGATATGCATTTCGGCGGCATCGAACTCTACAATCTGCACAAGCGGGAGGACATGACCGGCAAGGGAATGCCGCTGCACATCTATTCGGTGGCGGCCTCCGTACGCGCCCTGCGGGATGCGGGAATCGGGCTGCCCTGCCTGGATACCTCCTGTGATTTAAGCAGGCAGGATTGTGCGGATGCGCTGCTGTGGACCATCGAACGGGCCGGGATTATGCGCGTGCCCTACGTCAGCGCCGAAGTGAGGCGTGAGGCGGAAGATGTGGTGCGGAAAAACATTGAAAGCCTGCTCCCCGCGGCCCGGAAGGCGAAGGTGACGCTGCTTCTGAAGACGCGCGGCATCTATGCGGACACGGAGCGGCTGAAAGAGCTTCTGGACAGCTTTGCCGACGATGCGCTCTGCGCCCTCTGGGATATGCACCACAGCTATTACCGGGGCAAGGAAAAGGCGGACGCGACCATCAGGAATCTGGGGGCCTATGTCAAGCATGTCCACCTGCGGGATCTGGACGAAAATGGTGCCTACGTGCTCATTGGCGAGGGCAGGCTGCCCATCGGCGAGATGATGCAGGCGCTTTCCTCCATCGACTATGACGGTTTCGTTTCGCTTGAGTGGCGGCCGGAATGGGCCGCCGACGTGCAGGACTACGAGTTCATCTTCCCGCACTTCATCAACTACATGAGCCGTTTCGAGAACAGCCGGAGCAACCGCCGCAAGCTCTACCTGAACCACGATGCCACCGGAGAGTATATCTGGAAGAAGGACGAGCTTATTGATCTCACCTTTCCGCAGGTGCTCGATCGCGTGGTGGAAGAGTTTCCAAACCAGTACGCCTTCAAGTACACGACGCTCGACTATACGCGCACCTACGAGGAGTTCCGCGAGGATGTGGACAACTTCGCGCGGGCGCTGGTGTCCCTGGGCGTGAAGGCCGGTTCGAAGGTCGCCATCTGGGCGACGAACGTGCCCGCCTGGTACATCGCCTTCTGGGCAACCACGAAAATCGGCGCGGTGCTGGTTACGGTCAACACGGCCTACAAGATCCACGAGGCGGAGTACCTTTTCCGCCAATCGGACACGCATACGGTGGTGATGATCGAAAGAGCTCTGGATTCCAACTACCGGCAGATCATCAACGAGATTTGTCCGGAGATAGCCTGCAGCGTGCCCGGCGAACCGCTGCACTGCAAACGCCTGCCCTTCCTGCGCAACGTCATCACGGTCGGCTTCCGTGAAAAGGGCTGCCTGACCTTCGAGGAGGCAATGGCGCGCGCCAACATGGTGCCGAAAGCGGAGATTCTGCGGATGGCAGCAAAGGTGAAGAGCGGCGATGTCTGCAACATGCAGTACACCTCCGGTACGACCGGCTTCCCCAAGGGGGTGATGCTCACGCACTACAACGTGGTCAACAACGGCAAGTGCATTGGCGACCGCATGGGGCTTTCCACCGCGGATCGCATGATGATTCAGGTGCCGATGTTCCACTGCTTCGGCATGGTGCTTTCGATGACTTCCTCCATGACCCACGGCTCGACGATGAGTCCCATGCCCTACTTCAACGCGAAAGCCTCGCTGTCCTGCATCCACCAAGAGAAGATCACCTGCTTCAACGGGGTGCCGACGATGTTTATCGCGATGTTCAACCATCCGGACTACCGGAAGACCGATTTTTCGTACATGCGCACCGGCATCATGGCGGGCTCCGGCTGTCCTCCGGAACTCATGCGGCGCGCGGCCGAGCCGGACGAGATGCACATGCTGGGCATCGTCAGCGTCTATGGACAGACCGAATCCTCTCCCGGAAGCACCATGTCCGCCTGGACGGATAGCCTGGAGGTACGGACGGAGACCGTGGGTTACGCCTTTCCTCATGTCCAGTGCAAGGTCATCGATCCGGAGACCGGGAAGGAAGTTGGCCCGAACGTCAACGGCGAGTTCTGTTCGCGTGGTTACAACACGATGCGCGGCTACTACAAGATGCCGGATGCCACGCGGGAAACCGTGGATGCGGAAGGCTGGCTTCACTCCGGAGATATTGTCTGCTGTGACGAGGCCGGAAACTACCGCGTAACCGGGCGTTTGAAGGACATGATCATCCGTGGCGGCGAAAACATCTATCCCAAGGAGATCGAGGAGTTCATCTACACGCATCCCGCCGTTCAGGATGTGCAGGTTATCGGTGTGCCGGATGAACGTTATGGCGAAGAAGCGATGGCGCTGATCATCCTGAAGGAGGGGCAAAAGGTGAGTGAACCGGAGATGCGCGAGTACATCATGTCCCATCTCGCGCGTCACAAGGTGCCGAAGTACATTGAGTTCACCGGCACCTTCCCGATGAACGCTGCCGGCAAGGTGCTGAAGTACAAGATGCGTGAGGACGCGGTGAAGCGCCTGGGCCTGGGGAAGAAGGAGTAGGGGCGTTTTTGGAAAAGGCGCGGTTTTCATGTGGGATGCCGCGCCTTTTTTGTTGGACTTGAAATTTGGCCCCCTCAAAGAGGGGGCTGCCGAACGAAGCGAGGCTGGGGGAGTTGCAGAAGTTTTCTTTACCGCCTGGCTGAAGAAACACAATGGCTTTCCCGTTTTTTTTGAAAGGATAAAAACGATGGCAAGTCCCGATTTGCGTGCCTTGAAGGGGAAAACGGTGGTTTTGGGCGTTTGCGGCGGCATTGCCGTGTACAAGGCGGTGGAGGTCATGCGTCTGTTGATTCACGCGGGAGCGGAGGTCTTTGTCGTGATGACTGAAAGCGCACAACGCTTTGTGACACCGCTCACCTTTGAGACGCTTTCGGGGCATCCGGTCTACACCGACATGTTTGAGCTCTTGCCGGATGGCGGAATCGGCCACATCGCGCTTGCGGAGCGCGCCGATCTTGTGCTGGTTGCCCCGGCAACCGCCAACATGATTGGCAAGGCGGCTTGCGCCATTGCCGACGATCCACTTTCCACGCTGCTTGTCGCCACGAAGGCGAAGGTGCTGTGGGCACCGGCGATGAACGTCCACATGTGGGAAAATCCGCTGGTGCAGGAGAATCTGCGCAAACTGGAACGGCACGGCGCCTGTGTGCTGGAACCGGCAACCGGCATGCTGGCCTGCGGCCGGGAAGGGAAGGGCAAGTTTCCAGCGCCGGAGAAGGTGGCGGCCAAAGCTGCGGAACTTTTGGACGAAAACGCGCTCCTGCGGGGCGAAACCGTATTGATCAGTGCGGGACCCACCTGGGAGCGCATTGATCCGGTGCGCTTTGTCGGCAACTTTTCCTCGGGCAAAATGGGCTATGCTCTGGCTCGGGAGGCTGTAAAGCTGGGGGCCCGGGTCCTGCTGGTTTCCGGGCCGGTAGCGCTTGAGCCTCCGGAACTGGCGCAATGCGTGATGGTAGAAAGCGCCTGCGAGATGCGCCAGGCGGTGCTCGACTGGCTTGATGAGGCGAGCATCGTCATCATGGCGGCGGCGGTGGCGGATTACCGCCCGGCGCGGATTGCACCCCAAAAGATCAAGAAGGAAGGCTCGGAAGGGCTGGTGCTGGAGCTGGAGCGCACTGCCGACATTCTGGGCGAGGTGGGGGCTCGGAAGGGATCGCGTTTTGTGGTGGGTTTTGCCGCCGAAAGCGAAAACCTGCTGGAAAACGCCCGGCGTAAGCTGCGGGAAAAGCACCTTGATCTGATTGTGGCAAACGACATCACCGTGCCCGGAGCGGGATTTGGTTCTTCGACCAATATCGTGACACTGCTGGATCGGGAAGGAAGGGTGGAGGACTTGCCCTGCCTTGACAAAGAGGAAGTGGCGTGCCGGATTCTGGAGCGGGTAAGCGCCATGCGTGGTCCCCGGGAGCTGTGCTGAAGATGGGTGAAGACCTGTATGGGGATAAGGATACTCGTTCGGAGCTGTTATCGCTTGCGCGTGGCGTGAGGACGCTTCTGGAGGAGATGAGGGAAAGCGGCCTGGACGAACTGCCCCTGCCGCAAATCGTACTTTCCGAGAAGCCATCCACCGTTTTGACCACGGCTGCGCCGGAAATCGTTTCTGGTTCCGGGATTTTTCCGGAAATATCCCCGAAACAGGCGGCTGCGCCGGAAACTTCGGTGCCCGAAATGTCTGCGATGAAGGCGGCTGTGCCGGAAGCGCCCGTATCTTCCGCGTCCGGGGAAGTTCCTATGAAGGGGACACCACCTGCGAAAGAGCTCGCTCCCCACGCCGAGCTTTTCGAGTTGACGCGCGGCGTCAGGGCACTTCTGGAGGAGATGCGGGAAAGCGGTCTGGACGAACTGCCCTTGCCGTCTTTCGAGCTGCCAGCCCGGGAGAATCCGTCCATGCCGGAGGAGACACCCGTCCGGGAAGCGGCATTCCCGCCATCCGTCATCTCCACGCCGCCCGGGACATCGCCCGAAACGGATACGCTGGAGGCCATTCAGCAGGATCTGGAGGGCTGCACGCGCTGTCCGCTGCACGAAAACCGGCGCAATATCGTCTTCGGGCGGGGTAATCCGCAGGCGCCGCTGGTGTTGGTGGGCGAAGCGCCGGGGCGTGATGAAGATATCAAGGGTCTGCCCTTTGTCGGGGAGGCGGGCCGCCTGCTCGACAATATCCTGCGGGCCATGGAGCTGACGCGGGAGGAGGTCTACATCTGCAACGTGTGCAAATGCCGGCCGCCCGGCAACCGCGATCCGGAGCCTGGGGAAATGGCCGTCTGCCAGTCCTTCCTGAAACGGCAGCTGGCGGTCATCCGCCCGCGGCTTCTGGTGACACTGGGACGGATTGCGGCGCAGACGCTTCTGAATGCGCGTACGCCCATCAGCCGTTTGCGCGGCGTCTGGAGGGAATACGAGGGTATTCCTCTGATGCCAACCTACCATCCGGCCTATCTGCTGCGCAATCCCAGCGGCAAAAAGGAGGTGTGGGAGGACATGAAGCAGGTGCTCAGGAAGTTGAGGGAATAGCATCGGAACGAGTGGAATAGAAACCTTCCTTGACGATTCGCACTTTTTAAAAGAGTTTTAAACTCTGTGGTCGGGGTATCAGGATGACAAGCATGGAAAACCAACGCCTTGACTACAAATCCCTGCGGCTTGTGCAGGGTAAAATCAACAAGTTCTATCTGCGAAACTGTCCCCAAAAAACGGCTGAAAACGCCATTTTTTATAGAGAAATTGAAGGGAGAAAAAATAAATTTAATAAAATTAATATGTTCTATTTGCGAAAATGCTTCTAAAAAATGGCTGAAAGCGTCGTTTGTCACAGAGAAAGTTCTGCCGCCTAGGCAAGGATATTTTGGAAAAGGTCCGGAAAGGATGAAGAAGCCATGAACTCTGCGGAGAACGCAATGAACCAGACGTTGGAATACGGTATCCATGACATCTTGAGGGAGATCCGGAAAGTCTCTTTTTCCGAACGGGAAAAGGGGCGCGACTTTGAGCGCCTGATGAAGCTGTGGTTTCGCACCGATCCCTGCTACAACATACTCGAAGAGGTCTGGCTCTGGGAGGAATTTCCTGCCCGAAAGGAGTTGGGCGGCCACGATCTTGGCATCGATCTCGTGGCGAAAACTCTGGATGATCAGTATTGGGCCATCCAGTGCAAGTGCTACGACGAGAACGCGGTTATGGAGAAGGCGCAGGTGGACAGCTTCCTTGCCAACAGCATGCGCTCCTTTCCCGATGCGCTGGGCGAACAGCGCCGCTTTTCCGAACTGTTCTGGGTGGACACCACCCGCAGGGAGTGGGGGGGCAACGCCCGCAAGGCGATAGACAACCTCACGCTTCCCTTCCACCGAATCGCTCTTGCCGAACTTGAAAACAGCGCTGCGGACTGGAAACGGCTGCACGAGGGCCTTTACGGCGGCAAAGCTCGGCGTTCGGGAAAGCAGCCCCGTGAGCACCAGCAGCGCGCGATAGCGGCTGCTCGCAGGCATTTTGTGGAGGAGGGCAATGCGCGAGGCAAGCTGATCATGGCCTGCGGCACGGGCAAGACCTATACCGCGCTGAAAATTGCCGAAGATCTCACCGATCCGGCCAACGGCTTCATCCTCTTTCTTGTCCCCAGCATCGCCCTTCTGGGGCAGACGCTCAACGCCTGGATGAGCGACAAGAGTGCCGACATGTACGCCGTCTGCGTCTGTTCGGATGCGAAGGCCAGCCGCAGAATGGCGGAGGAGGATGCCCCGGAGAGTTCCCCACAGGATCTCGCCGTTCCGGCCTCGACCAGCGTGCGCTCAATTTTGCGCCAGTTGCAGGAGTACGGGCGAAAATCCTGCCGTACAGTCATCTTTTCGACCTACCAGAGCATTGACGTGGTCTCGAAGGCTCTGCGTGAAAGCGGCCGTATCCTCGATCTTTGCATCTGCGACGAGGCGCACCGCACCACCGGAGTCAAACTAAAGAATCGCGAGGAACCGGATTTCACCAAGGTGCATGACAACGTCCTCATCCCCGCCGCGCGCCGTCTCTACATGACCGCGACGCCCCGGCTTTACCGCGAATCGGCGAAGGTGAAGGCGGCTGAAAGTAATGACATCCTCTGCTCCATGGACGATGAGAACCTTTACGGCAAGGAATTCCACCGTCTGAGCTTTAACGAGGCCGTCGGCCAGGGACTGCTCTGCGACTACAAGGTGTTGGTTCTGACGGTAAGCGAGGAGGATGTTCCCAAAAGCATCGCCCGGAGCATCCGCGAGAGCGCGGCGCAACTGAAGGAGGCGGATCGCCCCAAGGAACTGGACTTTGACGACGCGACGAAGATCATTGGTTGCATCAACGGGCTCTCCAAACGCATCCGTGGCGACAACGGAGTCACAAAGGAACAGGATCCGGCGCTGATGCGCAGGGCTGTAGTTTTTTGCCAGACCATCAATCCTACCAAAAGCAATCCACACTTCTCCTCGACGCAGGTGGCGCGGTACTTTCCGCGAATTTGCGAGGATTACCGCACCGATCTGCCGGAAGCGGAGCGCAATGCTGTGGTGCGGGTTGAGGCACAGCATGTCGATGGCACGATGGATGCCGCCATCCGCAATGAACGGCTGGCCTGGCTGAAGGCAGAGAGCGGCGATCCACTGGAATGCCGCGTGCTCTGCAACGTACGCTGCCTGTCGGAGGGCGTCGATGTTCCCGCGTTGGACGCGGTTATCTTCCTTTCGCCCCGCAACAGCGAGGTGGAGGTGGTGCAGAGCGTAGGGCGCGTGATGCGCACCTTCGGCAAAAATACCAGTCACGAAAAGCGCTACGGTTACATCATCATCCCTGTCATTGTGCCTTCGGACTGTACTCCGGAGGCGGCGCTGGCCGACAACGAGCGTTTCAAGGTGGTCTGGACTATCCTGAACGCCCTGCGCAGCCACGACGAACAGTTCAACGCCCATGTCAACCAGATTGCCCTCAACACCAAACGTTCCGAGCGGATTTTGGTAGCCGGGGTGCCGGTTTCGACGCAATCCGGAACCTACCCGATAGGAGGTGGCGGTGAACGCTCCGGGGGGAATGTGGTTCGAGAGGACAACCAGTCCGGCGGAGCGGTCAGTCTGGACGCCGGGGAGGTGGGCCGGCAGCTGGATCTGCGTTTCGGTCTTTTGCGTGATGGCATCTATGCGCGGCTGGTCGAAAAGGTGGGGGATCGGCTCTACTGGGAAAACTGGGCGCGCTCCGTCGGCGAAATCGCTCAAAAGTTCATCGAGCGCATCGAGCGGCTGGCGCGGGAAAACAGCGAGGCCCGGCGGCATCTGAAGGACTTTGTCGCGGGGCTCAAACGCAACATCAATCCCGGCGTGAACGAGAAACAGGCGGTTGAAATGCTGGCGCAGCATCTCATTACCCGCCCGGTTTTCGACGCGCTGTTCTCAGAGTACCAGTTTGTCCACAACAACGCCGTCAGCCGTTCAATGCAGGCGGTGCTTGACGTGCTGGAAAAGGAAGGCGTCGGGGTGGATGCCGAGGGGCTGGCGAAGTTCTACGAGTCCGTGAGGGTCAATGTCGGTAAAATCGACAATCTGGAAGGGCGGCAAACCATCATCAAGAACCTTTACGAAAAGTTCTTCAAGGGCGCCTTTCCGCTCACGGTGGAGAAGCTGGGCATTGTCTATACCCCGGTGGAGTGCGTCGATTTCATCATTCACAGCGTTGAAGACATTTTGAGGAAGGAATTCGGGACCTCACTCACCGAAGAAAACGTGCACATTCTCGATCCTTTTGCCGGAACCGGCACCTTTATCACCCGGCTTCTGCAGAGCGGCCTTATCGAGAAGCAGGACATGTTGCGCAAGTACAAGTGCGAGATCCACTGCAACGAAATCGTGCTGCTGGCTTACTATGTAGCCGATGTCAACATCGAAGCGGTCTATCACGACATCATGCGTCCCGAACGCTACGAGACCTATGATGGGATCTGTCTGACCGATACCTTCCAGCTGAACGAACAGGGCGGAAACGACACCTTTTCGCAGATATTTCCCGAAAATTCCGAACGGGTGCTGGAACATAAGAGAACGCCGATCCGCGTAATTATCGGCAATCCGCCGTATTCGGTGGGGCAGAAGAGTGCCAACGACAATGCGCAGAATCTTTCCTATCCGGCTCTGGACCGACGCATAGCCGAAACCTATGCTGCAAAGACGCAGACCACCAACAAAAATTCGCTGTATGACAGTTACATCAAGGCTTTCCGCTGGGCGAGCGACAAGATCCTGGCCTGCCCGGATGGTG
>JAFPZV010000107.1 GCA_017417085.1 Deltaproteobacteria bacterium
GGTGCTGTGGTCAATCTCCGAAAGCACATAGGCCGCCGTTTCCGCCTTCCTGATAAGACCGAAAAGGGCTCCCTGTTCCTTGGGATCGAGATAGTTGAACAGCGCGGCGATATCCGCCGGATGGGTCTTCTCCACAACCTTGGTCAGATTGGGCGAGGCCCCGCGGCGTATCAATTTCTTTGTCGTATCCAGCAAAATTTGCAGTTTCTGATCCATGCCGTTCCCCCAAAACAAGAACTGCAGCAGCGCTGCCTGTCCTTTCCGAAAAAATTTGTCCATCGCTTAGAAAAATCGGGGCTATACCGCGCGATCCAGCGAACGGTATTGTACCGCTTCCGCGATGTGGTGCTGCAAAATATTTTCCGCGCCTTCCAGATCGGCAATGGTGCGTGCAACTTTAATAATACGCGTATAACTGCGCGCCGACAATCCAAGTTTGTCGGTAACCCTTTCCAGCAGCGCCTTGCCGTCTTCGCTCAGAGGACAGAAACGGCGAATATGCCGCGCCTGCATCCGGGCGTTGCAGTGTACGCCACATTCCGCCATCCGCTCCTGCTGGAGGCTGCGGGCCGCCGCCACCCGGGCGCGAACTGCAGCAGATGTTTCTCCTTCGCTTTCGCTGGCGAGATCGCTGTGCGGAACCCTGGGTACCTCCACCTGCAGATCGATGCGATCCAGAAGGGGGCCGGACAGCCGGCTCCGGTAACGCTGCAGGGTATGCTGGCTGCACGTGCAGCTGTTTTGCCGATCGCCCAGGAAACCGCAGGGACAGGGATTCATGGCGGCGACCAGCATGAAGGACGCAGGGTAAGTGATGGTCGTGGCGGCCCGGGTAATGGTCACCTCGCCGTCTTCCAGCGGCTGCCGCAGCATCTCCAGAATATTTTTTTTAAATTCGGGCAGCTCATCAAGAAACAATATTCCGTTGTGGGCAAGAGAGACCTCGCCGGGACGGGGGATGGTGCCGCCGCCGATGAGTCCGGCGTCGGACACCGAATGATGCGGATGGCGAAAGGGACGGTTGCGGATCAGGGCATCCTGCCGGGAAAGCAGGCCGGCAATGGAATGGATCTTGGAAGTCTCCACCGCCTCCTCAAAGCAGAGCTCCGGCAAAATGGTGGGCAGGCGGCGGGCCAGCATGGTCTTGCCGCTGCCCGGCACTCCGGACATCAGGATGTTGTGCCCGCCGGCGGCGGCAATCTCCAGCGCCCGCTTGACGTGTTCCTGGCCGCGCACCTCGGCGAAATCCTCGTCGTAGTGGGACGAGCGGCGCAGAAAATCCTTCTGATCCACCCGGCAGGGCTCCGGATGGGCATTCCCGTTGAGAAAGGCCACCACCTCGCCCAGCGTCTCCACGCCAAAAACCGGCTGCGAAGCCACAACCGCCGCTTCCGGCGCGTTTTCCTTCGGGAGGATGAAGCCCGCAACCGTCCAGGATCGGGCGCTGGCCGCCAGCGGCAAAGCGCCCCGCACCGGTTTGATCCGGCCGTCCAGCGAAAGTTCTCCCATCAACAGCCAGGGGCGGTCGATATCACCGGCGGCGACCTGACCGTTGGCAATCAAAATGCCAATGGCGATGGGCAGATCGTAGGCCGTGCCCTCCTTGCGGATGTCGGCCGGTGCCAGATTGACGGTCAGGCAGCTTGTGGGAAAGGCGTATCCGGAGTTTCTGATGGCCGACTTGACCCGATCCTTGCTCTCCTTGACCGCGCTTTCCGGCAAACCGACCGTCGAGAACTGGGGCAAACCACGCGTGATATCCACTTCCACCGGGAAAGCATTAACGCCAAGAAAACCTCCAGAAAGCACTCGGGCAATCATGGTTTCAATCCCTCAAAAATTGTCTGTGCAACGTCATTGGAAAATATCCAGACAGCCGGACAAGGTTGCCATTGTAAGTATTTTTTTTGAATTCGGATTTTTCGTCAAGAGACAATGTCTCAAAGGTTCTCCCAACACGTAAAATACGCTATAAATGCGCTCTAAACTTGTTTTCAAGTAATGAACAGGACAGACAGGTTGACTCCATTGCAAAGGAGAAGCTTATGAAACAGTTGATTACAGCATTTTTCCTGACGCTGGGGCTGTTCGCCGCGCCGGTGCTTGCCGCGAACGCGCCCTTTGCCGAGGTGGACAAGGCGGGCATCTTCCTCCGGGACTTTGAAAAGGAGGTCGAGCGCGCCCAGGGCGCGGATATGGGCCGCTACTTCAACAAACAGGAGGCGCTCAGCCGCATCAAGCGCCTTGCCCAGCAGTATCCCGACGACCCCAAAGTACAGGAATTGGTCAGAAGGGCAAGCGCCGCGTTGATGAAGAGCAAGGGGGGCTACATGGAGATTACCCCGGCCATGACCGCCTACAAACGAAACGAAGCCGAACTGCGCGAGCGTTTCAAATCGCTCAACCAGTCTGCCTGGGAAGACCAGATCCGGCAAAAGAACCCCATCACCAAGGTCTTTCCGACACCGGTGCCTGAAGAAGTGGACGTGCGCGACTACCTGGAGAAGTATGTGCTGCTTGAGGACGTGCGCTATCCGGCCAATCAGTTTGCGGGAGCCACGGGAGAATACATCCACGTGGGCAAGCCCTCGATCGGCTACTATTTTGTCTCCATGCAGGGCCGCCACTGGTCCGGCCCCTACGAGGCCATCCGCCGCTACCGCAGCATGGTGGATGCCAGCTTGGGCGACAACCTTAAATTCAAGATCCTCGGCAAACTCACCGGCCTGGTCATGGAATCGCCCGACGCTTCCGAAGACAAGCGCAGCCCTGTGGTCTGGGGCTGGATCGTCACGCCGGAAATACTCTATGCCGGCGACCGCGTGCTGGCCATGTACGATTCCAAGAACGAAAATTCCGGCTATTTCTTCGGTGAAGACCAGGTGGAAAAGATCAAGGAGTCCTGGTACACGGTCAAGTCCATTCCCGACAACGTCGATCCCAAGCGCCTGATGGAAATCTTTGCCACCGCCATCAAGGAAAAGAACTACAAATTGTACCTTGAGTGCATCAATCCCGAACGCGGCAATACCGACGTGGGCAGTTCCATGCTGCGCTACCATTGGGACCTGCACCAGGCCCGCTTTCAGAACGAATATGTCCATGCCGTGTTTGACGAGCCTAAAATTACCGTGCTCAAGGGCTTTGATGACAAAAACGATCTGGAAGGCTATTTTCTCAACCCCGGCCAGCGCGAGCAGCTAAACAAAATGGCCGGCGAACGCGAGGAGATGGCCGTCGTCATGAGCCGCGCCTTTGAGGAAAACGGCAAGCAGCGCGGCTCGAAGAACCGCCACGAACTGCTCCGCAAAGGCAAGGGCCGCTGGTATATCAACACCTACGACGTGCGTTTTTAACATAAAGGAGATTCAGGCATGAAAACATTGCTGTCCGTTTTTCTGGTTGTCGGTTGCGTTGTGGCCGGCCTGCCCGGCGTTTCCTTTGCCGAAGACGCAAACCATGATCACAAAGCCATCTTAATGATGGACAATCTCGTCCCGGTGAGCGGCAAGGACTACGCCCAGAAGA
>JAFPZV010000108.1 GCA_017417085.1 Deltaproteobacteria bacterium
CATCCTCAAGCCGGCGCTGGCCTCAGGCGAATTGCGCTGCATTGGCGCCACAACCTACGAGGAATACCGCAACCTGTTCGAAAAGGACCGCGCGCTGTCACGGCGTTTTCAGAAGATCGACGTTCCGGAGCCTTCGGTCGGCGAAACGATCGCCATTCTTGAAGGGCTTAAAGGGGCTTACGAAAAGTACCACGCGGTGCGCTACCGTCCGGAAGCGCTGAAAACGGCCGCCGAACTCTCCGCGCGCTTCATCAACCAGCGTTACCTGCCCGACAAGGCGGTGGATGTCCTTGACGAGGCCGGGGCCTTTGCCCGCATCCACCATCCGGAGAAAAACTCGGTCGGCGCAAAGGAAATCGAGTCGGTCGTCTGCCGGATCGCGCGTATTCCGGAACGCTCCGTCTCCTCGTCGGAACGTTCCCGGCTCAAAAACCTGCGCCGGGATCTGGGCCGCAAAATCTTTGGGCAGGACAATGCGCTGGATACCCTCAACCAAACCATTTTGCGCAACCGCGCGGGACTGGGCCATCCGGAAAAGCCGGTGGGCTCCTTCCTCTTCACCGGGCCGACCGGCGTCGGCAAAACCGAGGTGGCACGGCAGCTGGCGGACAACCTGTGCGTACCCTTCATCCGCTTCGACATGAGCGAATACATGGAGAAGCACTCCGTTGCCCGGCTCATCGGCGCCCCTCCCGGCTATGTCGGTTTCGAACAGGCAGGACTTCTGACCGACGCGGTGACCAAAAATCCCCGCGCCGTCCTGCTGATGGACGAAATTGAAAAGGCGCATCCCGACCTCTTCAACATCCTGCTGCAGGTGATGGATCATGCGTCCCTGACCGACAACAACGGGAAGAAGGCGGATTTCCGCAATATTATCCTGATCATGACCAGCAACGCCGGCGCCCGCGAACAGAGCGCCAGAGCCATCGGCTTCGGCGATGCCGCGCCCGGCTCGCCCAAACAGGCGGTGGAAAAGATGTTTACGCCCGAATTCCGCAACCGACTTGACGCCATTATTGCCTTCCAGCCGCTGACCCAGGCAGCCATGGGGCAAATTGTGGACAAGTTCCTCGGCGAGCTGAAGGATCGCCTTGCCGCAAAGCAGGTCCTGCTGCACGTCACGGCCGCAGCCCGCGCGCACATCGCCCGCCGCGGTTTCGATCCGCTCTTCGGCGCCCGGCCGCTGGGACGGTACCTTCAGGAACAGGTCAGCAACGCCATCGCCACCGAGATCCTCTTCGGCGAGCTCAAAAAGGGAGGAGAAGTACGTATTGATGCGGACGGCGAACAGCTGATCTTCCGTTCCACCGGCGCAAAAGGCAAAGTTCCCAGGGAAGAAAAAACTCCACAAATGGTGGAACCCGAACTGGAAAGCTGCAAGGGATAACGGACCGCCGAAATGCTGAAATGGAAAAAAGCAGATATCGCGGATCTGCCCGGAATCCGCCAGATCACCCGGCAATGCGGAGCGAAGGCCAGCGATCTCGCGGCGGCCAACCTCTTCCTCCTGCAGGAGAAGTACGGTATCCATATAGCCTTCGCGGAGGGTTTCCTTGTGCGGCGTTACACCACAAACCCTTTCATGCCGGGGCAGCAGAGCTACGCCTTTCCTCTGGGCACCGGCAATCCAGAAACGCTTCTGAAGGTCCTGGAGGCGGATGCAAGGGAGCGTCATCAGGAACTCCGCTTCTGCCTGCTGCTTGAAGAGCAGAAGGAATGGCTTGCCCGGCACATGCCGCAGGCGCGGTTCACCCTGGACGAAGGCGACAGCGATTACATCTACAGCGCCACGCATCTCGCCAAACTGCCGGGGCGCCTCAATCACAAGAAGAAAAATCACGTATCAAAATTCAAGAGAACATTCCCGGACTTCAAAACAGTGCCGCTCCGGCGTGAGACCGTTCCACTTGCCGGTGAAGTGGCCAAACTCTGGTTGCTGGAACACCAGGGCACGCCGGACCATACGCTTGCGGCGGAGCAAAAAAGCATCCCGCAGGCTCTGAGCCTGTGGGACGAACTGGAACTGGAAGGCATGGTCATCATGGCTGACGGCGAACCGGCGGCCATGATAGTCGCTTCACAGATATCCGACGGCGTCTACGACATCCATTTCGAAAAAAGCTATGGCAAATACGCGGAATCTGGCGGTTTCGCGGCGATAAACCAGATATTTTCGGAATATCTGCTCAACGAAAAAAACGCCGTCTGGATCAACCGTGAGGAGGATCTGGGCTCGCCCGGCCTGCGAAAGGCCAAGCTCTCCTACCACCCAGATCTTCTCCTCAAGAAATATTCGGCCACAATTCCCTAAGCACAGGAATTTTTTCAGCGGCGACCAGCGTTGTCTGTCATTTCCAAACGTGCGTCCCGAATTACTCCAGCCCCGGCACGAACCTGTAGCCCTCGCCCGCCGCCTCAAGCCGGCCAATGCCGGGGGCAAGGATATGCGCGCCAACTATAAAATCACCACTTTGGGCCAGCTGCGCCATCAGGCGCTTGCGCGTGGCGATGGCCTGCGGGGCGTCCACGTCGTAGGAAAGAAAGACTTCCGGATCGGCAAACTGGATGGGCACATGCACGATATCTCCCCAGAACACCAGATTTTTCCCCTCACCGCCCAGGCGGAAGGCGGTATGGCCCGGAGTATGCCCAAAGGCCGGAATGGATGCGGCAATACCGATGACGCTGTTTTGCGCAAAGCAGTCAAGCCGCTTTCCGTAGACCGCCAGTACCTGCCGCGCCCGCTCGAAATTGCCGCCCTTTTGGGCGGAATTGCTCCAGTAGGCGGCCTCTTCCCGCGCCACATGCAGAGTCGCGTTGGGAAAAACCGCCTGGCCCTCGACGCTCAGAAGCCCGCGGATATGGTCGGGATGCATATGGGTCAAAAGGATGTGGGTGATCTGTCCGGGGTGGATCCCCGCCTGTTCAAGCAGGGTCACGGTCGTTTCCCCCGCATTTCCGGCATCGATCAGGTAGCGTTCATTTCCTGAGGCCACCACAAAAAAGTTCATGCCGCTGGCGTTGGCACCCGCCTGCGCGCGCAGCGCTGCGGACTTTTCAGGAAGGGTGATCTTTTCAAAAGCGGTGGCGCGGTCGCCTTCGCTGAAGCAAAACACGCGGTAGCTGCCCAACGTGTAGTCCGTCACGCCCGCGGCCTTTGCCAGAGCGGAAATCCCGGACAGCAGCAGAATCCCGGCAAAAATTCCTGTCCATACTCGCATGATGGGCCCTCCTTCTGTTGAGAGTGCATGTTTCAAGATTCCCGGGCACCCTGCCTTTTCTGATGCAGCGCAACGGCTTCCCGGGCGGTGTTGAACCGTTCCTCGGTGTAGGTCTGGTAAAGAATGGCGCCACGGCAGTGCCTGCACACCACGTTGCGGCGGCGACGCTCGGCGGTGCCCGCCCAGCAGTGGTTCTCGCAGGTAACGACGTAGCGCGGCGGCGTGAAGCTGATGCTGTGGCAGCGCTGTCCCGAACAGCCTATGGCAAGCGCCTTCGCGCGCCAAACGGCGTCGTGGTTGTGACGCGGCCCGACCAAAGCATGGGCGATTTCGTGCAGCAACGTTTCACGCAGTTCCGCATCGGGCGCCTGCCGGGCAAACTCATAGGCCAGCGTGATGGTACGGTCCGTGTGGCAGCAGCTGCCCGCCCGCCGGGTAGCACGGTCAAAGGTAAAGCGCCAGTCCACAAGATTATGTTGTACAAAAAGCTCCGCCGCAAGCCCGCGCACGAAATCAAGGCGCTCACTGTCACGTTCGGACTGTCCTTCGCCGGAAAGCGTACCGTCCCCCTCTTCCTTCCGCAGACGCCGGTAGGGGACCCGGAATTCGCGGCCGTCATCGCACACCACATGCGCAGTCCGGGGATTGGCACGGGCCAGGGTCCCAGCCCTAGTGGAGCCCTGAAAATCAAAGCTCACCCGATCACCTGCCCGGAAATCCAGCCTGGCCTTTTCGACCTCGCCATCCACGGGACGCTTCTGGGCGGACTTTGCCGTCTTCATGGCGTATTGTCTTGCGCAGGAGCGCCCAAAGGGCTCTGATTGAGACGCCGGAAGATTTCACGGGCGGCCCGGCGATCGCCTTCCTGCGCCGAACGCGCCAGCCGTGCGATGGTTTCCAGATCGCTTTTGGAGAAGACGTTGCGCAGTTCCTCCAGTGCCTGTGCACAGGAGCCGGACGCGCACAGCCGGTCACGCAGATCCTCCAGACCATGAAAACGCCGGATCGACTCACCGTCGCGCTGTTCCTCCCCCTCGAAAAAGGCCTTGAGCCGCCCGGCCAGTTCCTCGTCATTGCGCAGCTGCGCCGCCAGGTACTTGA
>JAFPZV010000109.1 GCA_017417085.1 Deltaproteobacteria bacterium
CGGAGCTGAAAGCCGTGTTTGCCGAATCGTTTGCCGAACCTTTCGCCCGGGGCCATACCTGGGTGCATCGTTTGGACGCCCGCCTGCGGGTGGCTGCGGCCTTTGGCTTTTCCGTCCTCATTGCGGTTTGCGGGCATCCGCTCCAGGCCGGGATCGCCCTGGCGCTTGCGTTTCTTCTTCTGTGCTGTTCCCGGCCGCCTTTGGGGCCGCTGTTTCGCCGTCTGGCGCTTGTCAACATCTTCATCCTTTTTCTGTGGCTTGTCGTGCCCTTCAGCATGTCCGGCCCGGCTCTTTTTCAACTGGGTCCGTTAGGCTACAGCCGCTCCGGCGCGGCGCTGATGCTGCTTGTCAGCCTCAAGGCCAACGCCATCGGCCTGTTGAGCCTTGCCTGCGTCGCCACCATGCGGGCGGATGTTTTCGGACACGCCCTGGCCGCCCTGCGCGTGCCCGGCAAGTTTGTGTTTCTTCTGCTCTTCACCTATCGCGCCATTTTCCTTTTGGCCGGTGAATGGCAAAGACTGGGGCGGGCGCTCAAGCTGCACGGTTTTACCCCCGCGCTGAATCTGCACACCTACCGCACCTTCGGCAACCTGATAGGGCTGACGCTGGTGCGCGGTCTCGAACGGGCGGAACGCATCCGTCAGGCCATGCTGCTGCGCGGGTTCAGCGGTCATTTTTATTCCCTGGCCGAGTTCCGTTTCGGCAGCCGTGACGCCCTGTTTCTGGCCCTCTGCCTTGTTTTCGTTCTCCTGTATGGGGTGTGCCCATGACGCCGCCGCTCTTTGCCCTGGACGCTCTTTCCTTTGCCTACCCGGACGGGCCCGAAATCCTGCGCGAGGCCTCGTTTGCCTTTGAGCCGGGGCAAAGGATTGGACTGCACGGCCCCAACGGCAGCGGCAAGAGCACCTTTTTCCTTTTGGTGGCCGGACTGCTGAAACCTGGTGCTGGACATATCCGCTTTCATGGCGAAATCATCAAAAAGGAGAAGGATTTTCGGGCCTTGCGCCGGGAAGTGGGGCTGGTGCTGCAAAACGCGGAAGATCAGCTCTTTCACGCCACCGTACTGGAAGATGTGGCTTTCGGCCCGCTCAACCTGGGACTTTCCTCCAAAGAGGCGCGGGAACGGGCGGAGGAAACGCTGGAACATCTGGGACTGGGACATCTGGCCGAGCGTCTGATCCACCGGCTCTCCGGCGGGGAAAAACGCCTGATAGCCCTGGCATCCATTTTGTCCATGCGGCCCAAAGCCCTGCTGCTCGACGAGCCCACGAACGATCTGGATCCGCTCTCCCAGAAAAAGCTCATGGGCATTCTGCACGGGCTGGAAGGCGGCTGGATCATCATCTCCCATGACGTGGATTTTCTGCGCGCCACCTGCACGAATTTCATCGGCATCGAGGATTGCCGCATCGTCTCCCGCGATCAGCCGCATCCCCACCAGCATCTGCATGCCCATCCCCTGGGCGACAGTCCCCATGTGCATCATGTACCGGGGGAGGATTGAGGCGGCTCTTTTGCCGGACAACTTTTTTCGCTCCAATAGTTTTGAAGGCCTGCGGTGGAAACGCCGCAAACCTTTTTTGTTTGGCTGGCCTCCGGCGGGAAGACGCAGCTGAACGGAAGTAGCCAGCCATGCCACGGCTGCGCCATCCGGAGGGGTTGCAAAGATCAAAGAGTGCAAAACATGAAATTGCATACACTCAACTTTCATGCAATACTCCTGCTGTGGGGCACGGCATGTCTTCTGCCCCATGTTTTTCCAGCAACCACACGTTTTGAGTATCATTCATCATTGCGCAGGATTTTTGATGCCACGCACGGAGGAGATGTTGATCCTGGAAAGGCTGGCTGAAAAGGCAGTAGAGATGCAGAACTCTTGTGGGATGGATCCA
>JAFPZV010000110.1 GCA_017417085.1 Deltaproteobacteria bacterium
GACCTTGCAGGATATGTTCATTGTGCTGCTGGTGGCCCTGGCGGTGGGCAGGCTGTGGGGATTTTTCTGGGGTCTGGCGGCCTTGGCGGCTCTGGCGCTCTCCTGGCATGAACCGAATGCGCCGCGCTGGATTTGGCTGCACCTGCTGGCGGCGGTGGCGCTGGTGCGGGTGCTGCCCGCAAGCGGTTTGCGAATGCTGGCGGGACTGTACCGCAACGGGGCCCTGGTGGCGCTGCTGGTGGTGCTGCTGCCTTTTGGGCAGGCCCAGCTGCGTTTTGCCCTCTATCCGCAGCTGGAACCGAAGCGCCAGGTCTCCTACCACACGCCGGAAAGCGTCCCTTCGCCTGAGCCCGAGCGTGCCGCACGCAATAGGGTAGTGCAGGCTCGGCGTCCCATGGCGGCTGCCGCCCGTGATTCTGTAGCAGCGCCGGTGGGTGGCGTGGCTGCATATGCTGTGGAGGAAGCCAGAGAAATGTCGTCCGCGCCGGTTAAGGCTGTCTCTGCCTCCGCAAAGGGTTCCGCAGACATGCGGCTTGTCGATCCGGACGCGGTAGCCCAGACTGGTCCCGGTGTGCCGCAGTGGCAATGGCGCTCCTGTACTTTGAGCTGGAACGGCCCCCTGAAGGCGCATCAGCAGATAGGGCTGTTTTTGATTCCGCCCGCAGTTAACAGCGCCCTGGCGGTAGTTCGGGTGCTACTTCTGGGGTTGTTGGCCTGGTTGATGCTGGATGCGAAAAAAGGATGCCGTTTCCGGCCGCGTGCCGGGTGGATCCCCCTTGTTCCCCTTGTGCTTGTGCTGACGCTTTTGGGAACACCGGCGGCGCGGGCGGAGATACCGGATGCGGAGCTGCTTGAGGAGTTGAAATCGCGTCTTCAGGCGCCTCCCGACTGTTTTCCGCGCTGTGCTGAAATCCACGCAATGAAGATATCCTGCACATCCAGTCATCTTGCGCTGGAACTGGAGCTGCATGCGGCGGCGAAGGTTTTTGCACCCCTGCCCGGCGGCGATGTCTGGCTGCCGGAGCAGGTGCGGCTGGATGGCCAACCGGCGCCGGTTTTACGGGACGATCACCTCTGGATAGCGCTGACGCCCGGACGGCATCAGGTGGTTCTGGAAGGTGCTCTGCCCGCGCATAAAACTCTGGCTTTATCTTTGCCGCTACCGCCGCGGCAGATCGTTTTTGATGGCGAGGGCTGGGCTCTTGACGGGCTGAATCCGGAGCATTTTCCCGGCGGGCAGGTGCAGCTGCGGCGATTGGATGCTGCGGCCGCAGCAGAAAACGACGGGGAAAAAGCGGAGATGCTCATTTCACCTTTCTTTCAGGTGGAGCGTACCATCACGCTGGGCCTGCGCTGGACGGTGCATACCCTGGTGACACGGCGCTTTGCCGGCGTTGGCCCGGCCTTGCTCAAGGTGCCGCTTCTGCCTGGCGAGACGGTGGTTTCCTCGGGCCTTGCCGTGGAAGATGGCGCGGTGACACTCGATTTTCCGGCCACAGGCAAAAGCCGTTCCTGGGAATCCACGCTGGATGTCGCGTCCCAGCTGGAGCTTGTTGCCGCGGCCTCGGAAAACTTCCGGGAAACCTGGAAACTGGAAGTGGGGCCGATGTGGCATGTACAGTCGGAGGGGCTTGCGGTGGTGCGTCATCAGGATGCTTCCGGCCGCAGGCTTCCCGAATGGCGGCCCTTGCCCGGCGAACGGGTCCGGCTGGATATTTCGAGACCAGAAGGCGTTGCGGGACATGGGCTGACTTTGGAACGCAGTTTCATGACTGTGGAACCCGGCGCACGCGCGATGGCGGCCGCGCTGGAACTCGTCTGGCGCTCTGCCAAGGGCGGGGAGCATGTGCTGACGCTTCCGGAGGACGTTGCACTGGAGCGTTTTCTGGTCGACGGGCGCAACCAGCCGGTGCGTCAGGAAGGACGGCAGGTCACGTTGGCGCTGACGCCGGGTCTGCAGACCATGAAACTTTTCTGGCATATGCCGGAAGGGGTCAAAACCCGCTTGACGACACCTGCGGTGGATATGGGTGTGGAAAGTGTCAACGCCCATCTCAAGCTGAAGATGCCGCGCAACCGCTGGCTGGTACTGGCGGGAGGCCCCCGGCTGGGGCCTGCGGTGCTTTTCTGGGGGTGGCTGGCACTGCTTCTGC